>DASSHR010000322.1:0-46794 GCA_035692745.1 Candidatus Limnocylindrales bacterium
GGGTACCTGAGCCTCGACCGTTCGTCGGGCACCCTGTCGGGCGGCGAGGCGCAGCGCACGCGCATGGTCCGGCACGTGGGCTCTCCGCTGACCGACGTCACCTACGTGTTCGACGAGCCGACGATCGGGCTGCACGCGCACGACGTCGAGCGCATGAACGCCCTGCTGCGCCGGCTCCGCGACAAGGGCAACACCGTGCTCGTCGTCGAGCACGATCCCGAGGTGATCCGCATCGCGGACCATGTCGTCGACATGGGCCCCGGCGCCGGTCCGCATGGTGGAACGGTCGTGTTCCAGGGGGGGGTCGACGCACTCGTCGCGTCCGGGACCGCAACCGGGCGGCACCTCGACCAGCAGGTGACGCTCAAGGCGGAGCTGCGGAAGGCGTCGGGTGCGATCCGGATCCGGAACGCCGCCCTGCACAACCTCCAGGACGTGTCGGTCGACGTGCCGCTCGGCGTGCTCGTGGCCGTCACGGGCGTCGCCGGCTCCGGCAAGAGCTCACTCATCCACGGCTGCATGCCGCGGGAGGATCCGTCGGTCACCGTGATCGACCAATCCGCAATCAAGGGCTCGCGGCGTTCCAGCCCGGCGACGTACACCGGCATCCTCGATCCCATCCGGACCGCCTTCGCGAAGGCGAACGACGTGAAGCCCGCCCTCTTCAGCGCCAACTCCGAGGGCGCGTGCCCGGCGTGCAACGGCCTCGGCAAGATCTACACCAGCCTCGGGTTCATGGCCGAGGTTGCGAGCGTGTGCGAGGTCTGCGAGGGTCGGCGGTTCACCGAGGACGTGCTGCACCACCTGCTGCGAGGAAGAAACATCGTCGAGGTGCTCGCGATGTCCGTCGAGGAGGCGGCCGCGTTCTTCACCGAGAAGCCGGTCAAGGTGATGCTCGACCGGCTCGCCGACGTCGGGCTCGGCTACGTGTCGCTGGGTCAGGAGCTCGACACGCTGTCGGGCGGCGAGCGGCAGCGGCTCAAGCTCGCGATCGAGATGTCGACCGACACCGAGGTCTACGTCCTCGACGAGCCGACGACCGGGCTGCACATGCGGGACGTCGACAACCTCGTCGCGCTGCTGGAGCGCCTCGTCGACAGCGGCCGGACGGTCATCGTGATCGAGCACAACCTCGACGTCGTCGCGCGCGCCGACTGGGTCATCGACATGGGCCCGGGCGCCGGCCACGACGGTGGCCGGGTCGTGTTCGAGGGGCCGCCCGCCGCGCTCATCGAGGTCAAGGGATCGCTGACCGGCGAGCACCTGCGCCGCCGCCTCGAGCCGGCAGGAGCTGCCGCGCGCGCCTGACCCGCCCTAGCATGCTGGCGATGGACCTCCTGGCCCGTGCTCGCGACCTGCTGCCCGGCATCGTCGACGATCGGCGCCGCATCCACCGGCACCCGGAGCTCGGGCTCGAGCTGCCGGAGACGCAGCGGCTCGTCGTCGATCGGCTGGTCGGGCTCGGCCTCGAGCCGCGGCTCGGCCGGGGCCTGTCGTCGGTCATCGCGCTGATCGGGGCGGACCGGCCGGGTCGGACGATCGTGCTGCGGGCCGACATGGACGGACTGCCGATGCCCGAGGACTCGGGCGTGGACTTCACCTCCGAGGTGCCGGGGGCCATGCACGCCTGCGGCCACGACACGCACGTGGCGATGCTCCTGGGCGCGGCGCGCCTGCTCACCGAGGCGGCGGCGGCCGATCCGGCCGTGCTGCCGGGCCCCGTGCTGCTCATGTTCCAGCCGGGCGAGGAGGGCTTCGCGGGCGCACGTTCGATGCTCGAGGAGGGCCTCCTCGACGGGCTCGATGCCGCCACGACGCGCGGCCTGGCCGTCCACATCTCCACCCGCTACCCGTCGGGCGAGCTGCATTCGCGGCCGGGCCCGATGCAGGCCTCCGCGGACAACTTCTTCATCACCGTCCACGGCCGTGGCGGCCACGCCTCCACCCCGCATCTCGCTGCCGACCCGATCCCCGTCGCCGCCGAGATGATCCTGGCGATGCAGTCCGCGGTGACGCGCTCGGTCGACGTGTTCGATCCGGCGGTGCTCACGGTCGCGCACGTCGCGGCCGGGACGACGCACAACGTCATCCCGGATCGGGCGCACCTCGAGGGCACGTTCCGCTGCGTCTCGGTGGCCCGTCGAGCCGCGATGCCGGAGCTCATCCGGCGCGTGGCCGAGGGCGTCGCCGCGGCGCACGGCCTGGGCGTGCACGTCCGGTTCCAGGAGATCTACCCGGTCACGATGAACGATCCGGACATCTTCGAGCGGGTCCGAACCATCGCCATCGACCTGGTCGGCGAATCGGACGTGCACACGATGGCCGCGCCGATCATGCCGGCCGAGGACTGGTCGTTCGTGCTCCAGCAGATCCCGGGCGTGATGGTCGACCTCGGGGCGCGGCCGCGGGATCGCGAGCTCGAGGGCTATCCGCAGAACCACTCGAGCACGGTCGTCTTCGACGAGGGTGCGATGGCCGTGGGTGCCGCGCTGTACGCGAAGGCGGCGCTCGAGCTCTAGGCCGCGTCCTGCCGGCGCTTCGTGAACCAGTACACGCCGCCGCCGACGACCGCACCGAGCACGAGGATCAGGACGATCAGCAGCGCCAGTGGGACGCCGCCGGTCGACGCGGCCTCGCCTCCCCTGACGTCCAGCCCGACGATCGTCGGTGCGGGGGTCGCGCCTGGGGCGAGTGTCGGCGGGGGCGGCGTGATGACGGTCCCATCGGACGCGATCACGTCCGTGGGCGGCGGCACGGTCGTCGGCGCCGGACCGCTCGTCGGCGCCGGACCGCCCGTCGGCGCCGGGCCGCCGGTGGGCAGCGGCGCGGTCGATGGGTGGGCCGTCGGCAGCGGGGGCGGCGTCAGCTGTGTCGGCAGCGGGGCCGGCGTGGGGCCGGGCGGCTGGCTGATCGGCGGCGCGAGCGGATCGAAGAAGGCGGTCGTGTCCATCGGAATGGCCGGCATGTCGAACGAGCAGACCGGGCTCGACGAGCCATCGCACTCGCCGCCCTCCCAATGGCTGAAGGTGCCGTTGTCGAGGGGCTCGGCGGTGAGGACGATGGGCTCGAGCCACTCGTACGTGGCGTCGCAGAGCTCGCCGCACGCGATCCCGTCGGGCGAGCTGGTCACGACCCCGTGCCCGAGCCCGCCGAGGTGAACGCTCAGGTCCACGGGTCGGTTGATGTACGACAGCGTGAGGCTGACCCGATCCGTCCCCGAGATCGCGAAGTCCTGGTAGTCCGGATTCCGCGTGTTGCCGGAGTCGTCGGAAAGGCGGAAGCCGACCCAGTCATCGCCGTTCGTGACGCGCTCCTGCACGAACGCCTGGACATCCGGATGGACCACGCTCCCGGTGGGCGTCATGATCCGGACGAGCGACCCGGCACTGACGTCGCCGAGATCGTCGCTGCCGTTCCCGGTGTACCCGAAGATGTCGACCGCGCAGTCGTTCGCGCCGCAGCCGGCGGTCTTCCGGATGTCGATCGTGGCGGAAAGGATCTTCGACGAGCTCAGCAGCGGGGAGACGTCGAACTCGAAGGCGCAGCGGTATTCCGTGGTGCCATCGAACCCGACACGGCAGCCGTCGCTGAACCCGAACCCCGATGCCGGTGGCGTGTGGCTGGCGCCGACGGTGATCGTGGTGGTGATGGTTCGCTCGTCTGCGGCGGCCGCGGGGGCCGGGCGCGACAGCCCGACGCCGCCCAGGAGGAGCGCCAGGAGCGCGAGCACGAGCCCTCGCCGATGCATCGCGCCGAGGATACCTGCGGCCGGTGGCCCGATTCAGGCGGCTGCGCGGTCTCCGGCGGTGCGCGCCGCGTCGGCGAGGATCTGGGCGAGCTCGCGCGGCTTCGACCACATGACCCAGTGGCTCGTCGGTAGGTCGACCCAGGTGATGTCGTGGACCTCGTTCAGTCCGGCGAGCCACGGCGGCCCGTCCTTCGCCCACTCCTGGTACGTCGCCGAGGAGACGCCCGTGGCGATGATGGTGCTGGGGATGTCGAGGCGCGCGTCGTTCGTGAGCGGCACGTCCGCGCGCAGGATGGCGCCAGGCTCGGGCACGGCGCGCTCGTAGAACGTCGCGAGCTGCGCGTCCGACAGGCCGTCGAGGTTCTCGTTCTGCCGGAGCTCCGCCAGCGGCGGGATCGGGTAGTCGCCCTCGAGGTCCGGATCCATCGCCCCGACGCCGGGCGCGGTGTCCACGTAGACCATCCGCGCGATCAGCTCGGGAACGCGATCGCTCGCGTCGTAGCCGGAGAAGCCGGTCCCGCTGTGGACGGCGAGGACGACCTGGCGGCCGGTCCGATCGTGCACGGAGCGCACGGCATCGGCGATGGCGCGCACGTGATCCTCCATCGTGACCTGCGAGCGATCGGCGTCCTTCGATTCGAGGCCCGGGAGGGTCAGCGGTGTCACATCCAGGCCGTCGGCTCGGAGCAGCCCGGCAACCTCGTCCCAGGCCCACGCGCCGAGCCAGAAGCCGGGCACGAGGATGAGCGGGGCGGCGGAGGTGGCGGTCGATGTCGTCATGGCCCGATTCTCGACGATCGACCGGATTTGGGCCTTGCCGGTCGGGTGGGCATCGCCCACGCAAGCTGCAGGCTGGCCGTCATGGTCTCGCCCGCCGCGAGAAACCGGACGCCGGCTGCGCGCGCATCCGGCTCGGGCAGCGCCAGGGCATTCGGCGGGGCCGTCAGCGGCTCGATGCACACCCCGCTCGCGGGCGTGTGCACCACCACGATGCTCGGGGCGGGCTCCCAGGCAAGGGTCAGCCGCAGGTCCGGCCACTGCAGCGTCGCGGGCGGCGCCGCCCCCACGTAGGCGTGATCCAGTCGGCGGCGCCCCAGCTGGCCGCCGGCTCGCAGATCGAGGTGACCGGTCACGGGCAGCTGCACCCCCGTGGGGATCAGGCGGTCCGTCTCGAGCCAGGCGTCCGCGTCGAGTCGAACGGCGACGGGCAGGCCGCGACGCGCGAACCAGGGATGCCAGCCCAGGGCAGCCGGCATCGCGTCGCCCGCGGTCAGCGTGGCGGTCATCCGAAGGCCGTGCGGCGTCAGCTCGAAGGCCTGGCGAACCACGCCGCCCATCGGCCAGTCGGGCGGCAGCGGGCAGGCAAGCGTGGCCCGTGCCCTCTCCGTCTCGACGACCTCCCACGGCCGATCCCAGACCAGCCCGTGGATCGCGTGCCGTCCGTGCGTCCGCGGCAGCTCGATCGTGCGCCCGTGCCACGTGAAGCGGCCGCCTTTTAGCCTGCCGGGCCAGGGCGCCATCAGGTAGCAGCCCCACGCGATCGGACGCGGGGCCGGTCCCCCGCCGGTGACGAGGAGCTCGCGGCCAGCGACCACCAGGGACGCCAACCGGCCGCCGGCGGCCGGATCGATCGTGGCGCGAGCGTCGGTCGTTTCCAGCACGAGCATGTGGCCCGGAGGGTATGTGATAACTTCGAACAAATCCTCCTCCATCCGTGCCCGAGAGGCCCCGCGATGCGCACACCCTTCTTCACGGACGTCCCCGACCGGATCCCGTTCGGCGGGTCCGACACGAACGATGACCTCGCCTTCACGGTCTACCAACCGGACCGCGTCGTGCTCGGCAAGCGCATGGAGGACCACCTTCGGATCGGCGCGTGCCTGTGGCATTCCTTCGCGTGGCCCGGCGCCGACATGTTCGGTGCCGGCACGTTCGACCGGCCGTGGAACGCATCCGGGCTCGATCCGCTCGTCGCGGCCGAGATGAAGCTCGACGCGGCCTTCGAGTTCCTCGGCAAGCTCGGCGTTCCGTACTTCTGCGTCCACGACCGCGACATCGCACCGGAGGGCGCCGACGGACGCGAGACGCGGCGGATCTTCGATGCAGTCATGGACATGGTCGAGGCGCGCATGGCCGCCACCGGCGTGCGGCTGCTGTGGGGCACGGCAAACCTGTTCACCCACCCGCGGTACATGTCCGGCGCGGCCACGAACCCGAACCCCGAGGTGTTCGCGTACGCCGCGGCCCAGGTCAAGCTGATGCTCGAGACCACGCAGCGCCTCGGTGGCCAGAACTACGTGCTGTGGGGCGGTCGCGAGGGCTACGACACGCTGCTGAACACGGACCTCAGGCGCGAGGACGCGCAGCTGGCGAGGTTCCTGCACCTCGTCGCCGAGCACAAGCACAAGATCGGCTTCGACGGCCTGCTGCTGATCGAGCCGAAGCCGCACGAGCCGACCAAGCATCAGTACGACCACGACGCCGCCACGGTCCACGGCTTCCTCGTCCGCCACGGGCTGGAGGGCGAGTACAAGCTGAACCTCGAAGCGAACCACGCCACGCTCTCGGGCAACAGCTTCCACCACGAGGTCGCGTACGCGGTCGCGCACGGGATGCTCGGTTCGATCGACGCGAACCGCGGCGACTACCAGAACGGCTGGGACACGGACCAGTTCCCCAACTCGGTGGACGAGCTGAGCCTCGCCGTCTACGAGATCCTGCGTGGCGGCGGGTTCACGACCGGCGGCTTCAACTTCGACGCGAAGCTGCGCCGCCAGAGCATCAGTCGCACGGACCTGTTCCACGCCCACATCGCCGGCATCGACACGCTGGCGCGGTCGCTGCTCGTCGCCGCCAACATGATCGAGCGCGAAACGCTCTCCAGGCCCCTGGCCGAACGCTACGCGGGCTGGGATGCGCCGCTCGGGCGATCCATCATGGACGGCACGACGTCGCTCGCGGACCTTGCGGCAACGGTGGAGGCAGACGATCTCGACCCGGCGCCCGTCTCGGGGGGCCAGGAGCGGCTCGAGGGCGCGGTGAACCGCCGCATCTGGGGAGCCGGCTGAGCGAGCCGGGCGCGGGAACCGTCGCGAGAACCCTCGTGCGACGATGAGCTTCGTCCTCGGCATCGACGTCTCGACGACGGCAACGAAGGCCGTCCTCGTGGCCGAGGACGGCACGGTCGCCGGAATCGGGACGGCGGAGTACGGCTTCGACCAGCCGCGGCCACTGTGGGCGGAGCAGGATCCCGAGGCCTGGTGGACGGCTGCCATCGCGGCCATCGGGCAGGTGCTCGCCGCCACGCGCGTGGATCCCGGCGCCATTGCCGCGATCGGCTTGACCGGGCAGATGCACGGGCTCGTGCTGCTCGACGCCGCGGATCGCGTGCTCCGACCCGCGATCCTGTGGAACGACCAGCGGACAGCCGCCGAATGCGACGAGATCCGCGCCGCGGTGGGGGCGCGGCGGCTCATCGAGCTCACGGGCAACGACGCCGTGACCGGGCTCACGGCGCCGAAGCTTGCCTGGGTGGCCCGCCACGAACCGGTGCTGTGGGCGCGCGCCGCGCACGTGCTCCTGCCGAAGGATTACCTGCGCCTCCGCCTGTCCGGCGAGCATGCCCTCGACAAGGCCGATGGCGCCGGCACCCTGCTCTTCGACCTGGCGGCGCGCGACTGGTCGCCGGAGGTCCTGGATGCGCTCCGCATCCCGCAGGCCTGGCTGCCGCGGACGTTCGAAGGCCCGGAGGTCACCGGCTCGGTGAGCGCGAGCGCCGCCGCGGCCACGGGCCTGCGGGCCGGCACGCCCATCGTCGCGGGCGGTGGCGACCAGTCGGCGAACGCCGTCGGCGTGGGCGTGCTCGCGCCGGGCGGCGCCGCGCTCTCGCTTGGAACCTCGGGCGTGGTCTTCGCCGCCACGGACGCTCCCCTCTTCGACCCGCAGGGCCGGGTCCACGCGTTCTGCCACGCCGTTCCCGATCGCTGGCACCTCATGTCGGTGATGCTCTCCGCCGGGGGCAGCCTGCGGTGGCTGCGCGACGTCGTCGCGCCGGGCGCCGACTTCGGGCCGCTCGTCGCGACCGCCGCCGACGTTCCTGCCGGGAGCCTCGGCCTCCTGTTCCTGCCGTATCTCTCCGGCGAGCGCAGCCCGTACCCCGACCCGACGGCACGCGGCGCCTTCGTCGGCCTCACGCTCGCCCACGATCGGCGGCACCTCGTCCGGGCGGTCCTCGAGGGCGTCGCCTTCGGGCTCCGCGACGGGCTCGACCTGATGCTCGCCGCGGGCATGCCCGCGCCGTCCTGGATCCGCGCCTCGGGTGGCGGCCTTTCAAGCCCGGTGTGGCGGCAGATCCTGGCCGACGTGCTCGAGGTGGAGCTCGAGACCACGGAGACGACGGAGGGCGCGGCCTACGGCGCGGCCCTGCTCGCGACGCCTGCCGCCGGATGGTTCCCGAGCGTGGAGGCAGCCGCCGCGGCCCTCGTCGTGTCGACACCCGTCGCCTCGCCCGGGCCTGCCGCCCCGCGGTACCGCGATGCTCACGCGAGCTACCGCGCGCTCTATCCCGCCCTGCGGCCCTTCTTTCCGCCCGCCTGACGGGTCATTCCGCCCGCCTGACGGTCAGCCCTTCAGCTCGGCCATGTCCTTCTCGGTGAGCTTCGTGGGCGGCTTGCCGAGGATGATCATCCCCAGCACCTCGTCCGTCGTCACGTCTTCCTTCCGCACCGTGTCGACGATCTGGCCGTGGTACATGACCGAGATCCGCTCGGACAGGTCGAAGACGTCGTGGATGTCGTGGCTGACGAGGAAGATCCCGAGCCCTTCCTTCTTCAGCTGCCGGATGAGGTCGCGGACCTGGGCCGTCTCGGCCGGCCCGAGCGCCGCGGTCGGCTCGTCCATGATCACGATCCGGGCGTTGAACTGGATCGCCCGCCCGATCGCCACCGCCTGGCGCTGACCGCCGGAGAGCCGCATCACCGGGCTCTTGAAGTTCTTGAAGTTCGGGTTCAGGCGCCCGATGATCTTGCGGGTGGCGTCCTCCATCGCCGCGTCGTCGAGCTGCCCGCGACTCGTGAGCTCGCGACCGAGGAACACGTTCGCCGGCGCATCGAGGTTGTCCGCGAGGGCGAGCGTCTGGTAGATCGTCTCGATGCCGAACGCCTTGGCGTCGCGCGGGTTGCCGATCGAGGCAAGCTTGCCGTCGATCCAGATCTCGCCACGGTCCGGCGGTCGAGCGCCGGACAATGCGCGCATCAGCGTGGACTTGCCGGCGCCGTTCCCGCCGACGAGCCCGACGACCTCGCCCGGGTAGAGGTCGATGTTGACGCCCTGCACGGCGCGGACGCCGCCGAACCGGACCTCGATGCCGCGCATCTCCACGAGGGGCACGCGAGCCGCGTCGGGCGTGGCGTCCGAGGGTGCCGGGGACGTCGGCTGTGGCATGACCATGGCTCAGCCCGCCCTTCTGCGCAGCAGCGTGTCCAGGCCGACCGCTGCAACGAGCACCACGCCGACGATGACGTCCTGCATGGGCGAATCGACGTTCAGGAGGCTCATGCCCGAGCGCAGGGACTGCATCACGACCGCGCCCAGGATCGCACCCGGGATCGTGCCGATGCCGCCCGCGAACGACGTCCCGCCGATCACGGCGGCGGAGATCACGTCGAGCTCGTTCTGCGTGCCGAGGTTCGTCACCGCGCTGTCGAGGCGGGCGGTGGCGACCGCGGCGCTGATGCCGGCGAGGATGCCCATGAGTCCGAAGGTCTTGAGGATCGTCCAGCGCACGTTGATGCCACCGAGGACCGCCGCGTCAGGATTCCCGCCGATCGCGTAGACGTACCGGCCGAACTGGCGGCGGGTCGCGAGGAACGTCATCGCGATCGCAACCACGATGAGGATCAGCACCGGGAACGCCACGCCGGTGGCGATTCCGTCCGGCGGCACCGCGATCCCCTTCTCCCTGGCCACCGCCTCGGCGACGTTCTGCGGGAGTGGATAGCTCACGGCCACGAACACGGCGCCGAGCGCCGCCGCGCAGGCGATGGCGCCGACCGCCACCTCGGCCCACAGCGGGCGGGTCGGGAATCCGTAGCGTCGCTTGCGCCGCCGGGCGAAGGCGAGCGAGGCGACGATCGCGGCGCACGCGATCGCCCCGAGCACCCAGCTGCCGACGTCGCCGAGCGAGCCGACGCGGGTCCCGACCGTGCCGCCGCCGAGCATCTGGAAGGTCTGGTCGAGCGGGGCGATCGTCTGGCCCTGCGCATATCGGAAGATGAGGCCGCGCCAGATCAGCAGGCCGCCGAGGGTGACGATGAACGACGGCACCCCGCCGTACGCGACGATGAAGCCCTGGATGCCGCCGATCAGCGCGCCGAGCGCCACGCCGACCAGCAGCGTGACGACCCACAGCCATGGCTGCGGGTCGGGCCCGAACCACTGCGGAACCCAGATGGCCTGGAACATCGCCATCGTGTAGCCGAGGAACGCCAGCATCGAGCCGACGGACAGGTCGATGTTGCGCGAGACGATGATGAGGACCATGCCCGTCGCCATGATCGCGATCGAGGCGCTCTGGACGGACAGGTTCCACAGGTTCCGGGCGGTGATGAACTTGCCGTCGCCGGCGATGTTGAAGCTGATCCAGATGACGGCCAACGCGACGATCATGCCGATCAGCCGCGTGTCCACCTCGAGGATCCCGAGCCGGCTGGAGACCGGGGAGAGCATGGCGCGGACGCGATCGACGAGCCGTCGCACCGGCGCGGCCGGACGGCCTTCGACCGCGGCCGTCCCGGTGTTCTCGGAGAGCGCCATCGTCGTTCGCTCCTCTGCCTGGAAGCGTGGCTCGATTGCGGCGAGAAAGAAGTGCGCCCTGCCCCGCGTCAGCGGAGGCAGGGCGCTTCAGTCACCTGATGACGAGGATCGTCAGCAGCCGGAAACGGACCCGGCGGTGACGTCCTTGCACAGCGCGTCCTTCGTGATCCAGCCCGCGTCGAGGACGTCCTTGAGGTTGTCCTTGGTGATCGCGTCCGGGGTCAGGAGGATCGAGCTGACGGAGTTGCCACCCGGCGTGGTGAACGCGGCCGTGCCGGACACCTTGCTCGCATCGGGGTTGTTGCACAGCTGGACAGCAGCCTCGCCGGCCGACTTGCCGAGCAACCGCGCGTCCTTCCAGACGTCGACGGTCTGCGTGCCAAGGGCGACGCGGTTGAGGGCGGCGAGATCGCCATCCTGGCCGGACACCGGCACGGTGCCGGCGAGGCCCTGGGCCTGCAGCGCCGCGATGGCGCCACCGGCCATGCCGTCGTTCTCCACGAAGGCGATGTCGATCTTGTTGCTGTTCGCCGTCAGGAACTGCTCCATCTCGGTCTGGGCCTTGCCGGGATCCCAGTTGTCCGTGTAGGTCTCACCGACATTCTTGAGCGTGTCGCTGCTCTGGCCGGCCTCCGGGAGGCCCGCCTCGACCATGCCGGCGCGGAGGAAGTCCGCGTTGGCGTCGGCCTTGTTGCCCTTGATGACGACGAAGTTGCCGGCGCTCTTGACCTTCAGCAGGGCCGTGGCCTGGAGCTTGCCGACGAGCTTGTTGTCGAACGTGATGTAGAGGACCTTGGGGTCCTCGATCAGGCGGTCGTACGCGATGACCGGCACGTTGGCCTGCTGGGCCGCCGTGACCGCGGTCTTGATCGCCGTCCCGTCCTGGGCAAGGACGATCACGACCTTCGCGCCCTGCGAGATCAGGTTCGCGACGTTCGAGTTCTGGGTGTCCGCGGACGACTTGGCGTCGTTCGAGATGTACTTCCCGCCGGCGGCCTCGATGGCGGCCTTGATGGCGGGCTCATCCCACTTCGCCCAGCGCTCTTCCTGGTAGTTGTTCCACGAGACGCCGATCGTGCAGCCGGCCGCCGTCGCGCCGGTGCCTGCGGGACCACTGGCGCCCGGACCTGTCGTCGCGCCCCCGTTGCCGCTGCATGCGGCAAATCCGAGAACGGCGACCGCCGTCAACGCCAAGAGCCGTGTTCGCATGTGATTCCTCCACGAGATGGATGCTTGCCCGGAACGAGGAAAAACGGTGCTCAGGCTATCACTCTCCTCTCGGCCACTTCGTGCGCGACGGCGTGCCCGGAACCGATCCGGACGAGCCCGGCTGCGAGCTCACGCGCCCGCTCCGACGGCAAGCCGGGCACGGGGACCGAGCCAGGCAGCCGGATCGACGAGGAATGGCTCGAGCGCGAGCTCGGCGGCACCGACGAGCGGGGCATCGACCCCGAGGTCGGCCGGGGCGACGCGGACCAGGCTTCGCGGACCCGCCAGCCCCTTCCGGCGCAGCTGCCGATCGAGCTCCGGCGCGATGAACGGGTAGGCACGCGCAAAGAGCCCACCCAGGACGATCACCCGGGGGTTGAGCACGTTCACGAGCCCGGCGAGGCCGATCCCGAGCCAGCCGCCGACCCCGCGGAACGCCGCAATGGCCTGGGGGTCGCCGTCACCGGCAGCCGTGAGGACGCGATCGACCTCGTCCGGCCCGCCATCCTCCGGGCGGCCGGCGAGCTGCAGCAGCGCCCGCTCGCCGATCTCGGTCTCCCAGCATCCCGTCGAGCCGCAGTGGCACGCCCGACCGTGTGGGTTCACCGGCATGTGCCCCACCTCGCCCGCGAAGCCGGCGACGCCGCCGAGCGGCTGCCCGCCGACGATGATGCCGCCGCCGACGCCGACCTCGCCCGAGACGAAGACGAGGTCATCGGCGCCACGCGCAGCGCCCCGCCGCAGCTCCGCCATCGCCCCGAGGTCCGCCTCGTTGCCCACGAGGACCGGGCGGTGCGTCCCCAGCGAGGCCTCGATCAGCCGGGCGAGCGGCGCGTCGCGCCAGCCAAGGTTCGGCGCCATCAGCACCGTGCCATCGTCCCGGCGGACGAGGCCGGCAACGGCGACGCCGATCGCGATCGGCACGTCGCGCTCACCCGGCGGCAGGATCATCGAGGTGAGCTCGGCGAGATCGGCGACGATCGCCTCGGGCGACAGGTGCGCACGAGGTCGCTCGATGCTCTGCTGGGCCAGGATCTCGCCGCCGAGCCCTACCAGCGCGGCCGCGAGCGAATCCACGCGGATCTCCAAGGCGAGCGCGAACCAGTCCTGGGAGCGGGGTCGGACCAGCGGCGATGGCCGGCCCGGGGCGCCGTCGGGCGCGCCGCGCTCCTCGGTGAGGACGCCGCCGGCCACGAGCTCGCCGATGAGCGCGCGGATCGCGGTCCGGGTCAGGCCGGTCCGTGCGACGAGCTCCGATCGCGACTGCGGACCGCGCAGGTGCAGCTCCCGCACGATCGCCGCCAGGTTGGCGCGACGCACGGTTCCACTGCGCTGGCCGATGGATTCCGCGATCAACAACGGCGACACCTGCAACTGGGCGGACGCGGCGGGACGATGGGTCGGCAGCGGGTTTGTGCTCATGTCTTCCAAACCGCCCGTGCTAGGCTCGACCATTCGCCGGCCGGTGTCAAGATGCGACGCCAAGGCTGCCGCGACGGTCGATGATCTGGCCTCTGGAGGAACGGCGATGGGAACCCTCGACGGCCGTGTCGCGCTGATCACCGGCGCGAGTCGCGGGATCGGCAGCGCGATCGCGCGAACCCTCGTCGAGGAGGGTGCCCGCGTCGCCCTCGCATCACGCAGCGGCGACGATCTCGGGATCCCGGAAGCCTTCGCGCGCGCCTGCGATGTCCGCGATGCCACGGCGCTCGAAACGATGGCCCGCGACGCCGCCGAGCACTTCGGCGGGATCGACATCCTCGTGGTGAACGCGGGGGTGGGCGCCTACGGCCCGTTCCTCGAGCTCGACGCCGCCCACCTCGAGGAGATGATCGACGTCAATGTGAAGGGCGCGATCTACGCGGCGCGCGCGGCGCTCCCCTACCTGCTCCGCAGTGAGGCGGCCGATTTCGTGATGATCGCCAGCGAGGCCGGTCGTCGCGGCCTCCCGTTCGAGGCGGTCTACTGCGCCTCGAAATTCGCCCAGGTCGGGTTGACCGCGGCGCTCGATCACGAGCTGCGCGAGCACGGGGTCCGGTGCACGAACATCTGTCCCGGCGGCGTGGCGACGGACTTCGCGATGGGCCGCGGTCGCACGCCGGACATGCCGGCGCTGGCCGGGATGATGGCGCCCCAGGACGTCGCCGAGGCCGTGCGCTTCGTGGTCACGCGCCCGCGAACGCACCGGATCCTGGAGGTCGCCTTCCGGCCCGTCACCGAGTCCTCGTGGGGCTGACCATGGGCAGCTCCAAGCTCCGCTGGGGCGTCCTGTCGACCGCGGACATCGCGCGCAGCAAGTGGATCCCCGGCGTGCGTCGGGCGCCGGAGCAGCGCGGCGAGGTCGTGGCCATTGCCTCGCGCTCGGCAGACGTTGCGCGCCGCGTCGCCGACGAGCTCCGGATCCCGCGAGCGCACGGGTCGTACGAGGCGCTGCTCGCGGATCCCGATGTCGACGCGGTGTACGTCCCGCTGCCGAATCACCTCCACCTCGAGTGGGTGATCGCGGCCGCGCGGGCGGGCAAGCACGTCCTGTGCGAGAAGCCGCTGGCGCTGTCGTCGACGGATGCGCAGCGGATGGTCGACGCCTGCGATGCGGCCGGCGTCCAGCTCATGGAGGCGTTCATGTACCGCCTCCACCCGTCGTGGCAGGCGGTCCGCGCGATCGTCTCGAGCGGGCGCATCGGACGGCTGCAGAGCGTCCAGAGCTGGTTCTCCTACTGGAACGACGATCCGGCGAACATCCGGAACCAGGCCGATGCCGGCGGCGGCGCGCTCATGGACATCGGCTGCTACTCGATCAACCTGTCGCGGCTGCTCTTCGGATCCGAGCCGGAGCGGGTCGAGGCGTCCTGTGTCCGCGATCCGGACATGGGCATCGACGTCCTCACGTCGGCGCTGCTCGTCTTCCCCGGCGGCGGGACCGCGACGTTCACCTGCTCCACGCGGGCCGAATCGGACCAGCGCGTGCACGTCTACGGCACCGAGGGCCGCATCTCGGTCGAGATCCCGTTCAACATCCCGCCGGACCGCGAGACACACGTGTTCATGACGCATGGTGGCGACCCGCCGGTCGCGCCGAACACCGAGACGCTGACGTTCCCGATCGCCGATCCGTACGGCGTCGAGGCCGATGCCTTTGCCGCCGCGGTCCTGGACGGGACGCCCGTGCCAACGCCACCCGCGGATGGCGTGGCGAACATGCGGGTGATCGAGCAGGTGTTCGCGGCGGCGGCGCGCGGGTCGGCGGCGACGCGCGAGTCCACGTCGGCGCGCGAGTCCGCATCGGCGCGCGGGTCCGCATCGGAGCGCGGTTGAGCCGCCAGCGGGGCGTGGTCGCGCGCCTCGCCCCGATCGAGCTGCCGGATTTCGGCGTCGCCGAGGTGCGGCCGGCGCTCCCGCCCGGGATCCACGCCGCCCGCCTGGAGCGGCTGCGGGCTGCCGCTGCCGAGCGGCGTCTCGACGTGCTGGTCCTGCCTGCGGATCGGGAGCACAGCGCGAACGTCAGCTGGCTGTCCGGCTTCGACCCGCGCTTCGAGGAGGCGATCGTGGTCGTGCGGCCGACCGGCCAGCCGACGATCCTCGTCGGCAATGAGTGCTGGGGCATCGCGGGTGACGCGCCGCTGCCGATGGACCGGGTGCTCCACCAGGACCTGAGCCTGCCGAGCCAGCCGCGGGACCGGTCGCGGCCGCTCGCCGACGTGCTGCGCGACGCAGGCGTCGGGCCGGGCGCGCGCATCGGCGTCGTCGGCTGGAAGACGTACGCGGACCCGGCGTGGCTGGACGTGCCGGCCTACCTCGCGGATGTCGTTCGCGAGCTCGTCGGCGCTTCCGGGCACGTGGAGAACGCGGCCGGCCTCCTGATCGATGCCGGGACCGGCCTGCGCGTCGTCAACGAGGTCGACCAGCTGGCCGCCTTCGAGGCCGCGTCGACGCGGACGTCCAGCGGCGTCCGCAACCTGCTGCGCAACCTCCGCCCCGGCCTTCGCGAGCGCGACGCGGTGGCCCTCCTCGGCTGGGACGGCTCGCCCCTGTCGTGCCACCTCATGCTCACCGCGGGGCCGCGCGCGCGGTTCGGCCTGTACAGCCCGGGCGACCGCCCGATGGACGCAGGCGACCCGTTCACCGCCGCGTTCGGCGTGTGGGGCGCGCTGAACTGCCGAGCCGGCTGGCTCGTCGACGATGCCGCCGCACTCCCGGAGGGCATCCGCGACTACGTCGATCGCCTCGTGGCGCCCTATTTCGCGGCCATCGCCGCGTGGTACGAGGCACTCCGCATCGGGCAGACCGGGGGCGCGCTCGACGCGATCATCGCCGAGCGGCTCGGCGATCCGTTCTTCGGGATCTTCCTGAATCCCGGCCACCAGATCTCGCTCGACGAGTGGGTGAACTCGCCGATCGGGCCGGGATCCACCACGGAGCTGCGGTCCGGCATGTACCTCCAGGTCGACGTCATCCCGGCGACCGGAACGCCGTACTTCACGACGAACATCGAGGACGGGGTCGCACTCGCCGACGCATCGCTGCGGCGCGAGCTCGAGGCGCGCCACCCCGAGGCGTGGCAGCGCATCCAGCGACGGCGCGCGTTCATGGCCGACCAGCTCGGCATCGGGCTGCACCCGGACGTGCTGCCGTTCTCGAACATGCCCGCCTGGCTGCCGCCGTTCCTGCTCGACACCGGGCGGGCGATGTCGCTCGCCTGAGGCGCGATCCGATGACCGCATCGACGCCGTCACGGAGGCCCCGCGCGCTGCTCCTCGGCCTCGGCGTGATCGTGGCCGTGGTTGCGATCGGGGGCGCCGCGACCGCGCTCGGGCTCGCGCCATGGTCGCCGGCAGCCACCGACGGCGTCCCGATCCCCCACTTCATCGATGAGACGGCCTCCTCCGGCGTCGACTTCACGTCGGGCGGCGACGTGACGTACTCGGTCGGCGGTGGGGTCGCCGTGTTCGACTGCAACGACGACGGCCGTGAGGACCTGTACCTCGCCGGCGGCACGGATCCCGCGGCCCTGTTCCGGAACGACAGCCCGACCGGCGGTGCCCTGGCGTTCACGCGGCTGGCCGATCCGGCCACCGACCTCGACGCCGTGAACGGGGCCTACCCCATCGACGTCGACGGCGACCGCCGCATCGACCTCGTCGTGCTCCGCAACGGCGAGAACGTCGTGCTCCGCGGCCTCGGTGACTGTCGGTTCGAGCGGGCCAACGAGCGCTGGGGGCTGGACGGCGGCGACGAGCTCACCGAGGCGTTCAGCGCGACGTGGGAGCCCGGCGCCACCTGGCCGATGGTCGCGTTCGGCAACTACGTGGACCCGACGCAGGACGATCCGTCGCGCTGGTGCGAGCCGAACCAGCTCGTTCGGCCGGCGGCGGGAGCAACGCCCGGGTTCGGAGATGGGCAGCCGCTCGACCCGAGCTGGTGCGCGCTGTCGATGCTGTTCAGCGACTGGGACGGGTCCGGCCGGATGGACCTGCGCATCAGCAACGACCAGCACTACTACCCCCCGGAGCTCGGCGAGGAGCAGCTCTGGCGCATCGAGCCCGGAGCCACCCCGCGGCTGTACACCCCCGACGATGGCTGGCGGCTCGTCCGGATCCAGGGCATGGGCATCGCCAGCCAGGACCTGACGGGCGACGGGCTGCCGGAGATCTACCTCACGAGCCAGGCGGCGAGCCGGCTCCAGACGCTGGCGTTGGGACCGTCGAAGCCGACATACATGGACATCGGATCCGCCCGCAACGTCAACGTGGCGCAGCCGTTCGCGGGCGGCGAGCACCTGCCGTCAACGGCCTGGCATCCCGAGTTCGAGGACGTGAACAACGACGGGCGGCTCGATCTCTTCGTGTCCAAGGGCAACGTGACGACCCAGCCGGACTACGCCCAGAAGGATCCGAGCAACCTCCTCCTCGGCCTACCCGACGGCACCTTCCGGGAGGTCGCGGACGTCGCCGGGATCCTGTCCTTCGACCGCGGGCGTGGCGCCGCCCTGGCCGATTTCAACCTCGACGGCTGGCTCGATCTCGTCGAGGTGAGCTACGGCGCGCCGGTCCGACTCTGGCGGGGCACCGGCACGGACGCGGCGCGCGGTGGCGGGCACCCGGGCCATTGGCTCGCGCTCCGCGTGCGCGAGGGCGGCCCGAACGTCGATGCCATCGGCGGCACGCTGGAGGTCCGGTTCGGCGACCAGGTGGTGCGGCACGAGCTCACGATCGGTGGCGGGCACGCCGGCGGCCAGCTCGGCTGGGTCCACGTCGGGCTCGGCGCCGCGACGAGCGCGGAGGCCCGCGTCCATTGGCCGGACGGGACCGACGGCCCGTGGCAGGCGCTCGGCGTGGATGGCTTCGCCGTGCTGGATCGTGATGCGCCCGGGCCGATTGCCTGGCAGCCCGGAGCTCCCCTGCCCTAGGTCGTGCTCGGCGGGAGCACCGCGACCAGCAGCCAGCGCTCGCCCGTCGCCCGCCGGACCGCGAACACCTCGTCGAACGGCGCCTCGGTCGTGGAAACCACCACCCCGGCGGCATCCCGGGTCTGGTCGGTCCGCGTGCCGGTCATGCGGAAGCCGAGGCTGAAGCCGTCCTGCTTCCCGAACGGGACGAGCAGCGAGACCGTCCCGGCGTCGAAGTCGTAGGTGGTGAGCACGGTCTGCCCGCTGGCATGGGCGTCGAGCAGTCGCTGCGTCATCTCGGCCAGGCGATCGCCGTGGTCGGCGACCGCGAGCAGCGAGCGATCGTCGTGCAGGAGCGCCTCGTTCTCGATCGCCAGGTTCTGCGCCAGGGTGATGAGGATGGCGTTGATGCCCGGGCCGGCGAACGACGGATCGAAATCGGTCACGTCCTGGCCGACGGTGACCGGTGGCAGGGTCGATGGGTCGACCTGGCCGGGCAGCCGGTTCAGCACCTCCGCCGACACCGGCAGGGTCACGCCCCGGGCCGGCGTGCCGGCGACCACGATGCCGGTGCCCAGGATCGCCAGCGCCACGACGGCGGCCACGCCCGCGACACCGCGCCGCCCGGCGCTGGCGGCGGGATCGCCGCCGGTCGCGAGGCGGTCGGCGAAGGCTCGGAGCCGGTCGGCGGCCGATTTCGGCTCCGGCAGGACGCGCTCGAGGAGCGGTCGGGTCGCGCAGACCACGACGAGACCGGAGAGCAGCCCGACCTTCGCCCCGAACTCGGTCGTCTGCGGCGCGATCAGGATCGTGCTGACCACCGCGACGAGGAAGCCGAACACGACCCGTCCGACCCGGCCGCCGGGCACGGTCTTGGGATCCGTGATCATGAAGAACAGGAAGATCAGGATCTCCGGCGACGTCACGATCGAGCGCCAGAAGTCGACGCCGCACACGGGTGCGAACGACCAGCGCGTGACCATGCAGTGCCCGGACGCGGCGAGCAGCCCGAGGCCCACCGCGAGGGTCCCCCAGAACGTCGCGGCGAGGATCAGCAGGTGCAGCCGCCGCGTGATCAGCACGCCGCCGACGAGGATTACCCCGTAGGCGAGGAGCATCGCCGGGTTGGTGATCGGCGCCCACCAGAAATCGAGCGGCTCCACTCGTGTCGAGCCAAGGATCACGAAGGTCAGCACGAGGCCCAGGTTGGCCGGGTTGAAGACGTGGGAGCCGCGGTAGCGGATGACGTACTTCGAGAGGAGCGAGAGGCCGGCCACGCCGGCGAAGAGCCACCAGGCGTACGTGGTCCAGTGGTCCCCGGGCGCCGTCCCGACGACGCGCATGATCAGGGCCACGGCGCTGCCGGTGAGCATCGCGCTCGCGGGCCACACGAAGGACTTCGTCTGCCAGAAGGTGATGCCCACCTCCAGCAGCCAGCAGATGCCGATCGCGGCGACGATCTGCGGCACGCTGACCCAGAAGCCCAGGCCCACCTGGCCGAGCAGGTGCACCGTGAGGACGACGATCGCGACGTGCAATCGCGGATCGCGCACGTTCGGAAGGACGAGCGGATAGCTCCCCTGCCCGATGGTGACGGTCCGCGCGGTCATGGTCGGGCATCATAGGTGCATGGCACGTGACGAAGAACGAGTCGAGCGGGCTGGGCAGGCGCCGATCGTGGGCGGCCTCCCGGAGGTGCCCGGCATCGGGGTGGCGATGCGCCTGACGCCCGGTCTGGGCGTGCATCTCCGGGGCCTCGCCGACGAGGTGCTGGTCCACGACTTCCCCGGGGCGACGCTCCGCCGCGACCAGCGCGAGCTGCTCGCGACCGCGGTCTCGGCCGCGAACGACTGCTTCTTCTGCATGGATTCCCACGGCGCCTTCGTGGCCGCGCTCCTGGAGAAATCCGGCGCGCAGGAGCTCCTGCCGTTGATCGACGTCGCGAAGGCCGGCTCGTCCGAGGGCTTCGACGCGAAGATGCAGGCGCTGCTGCACATCGCCCGCACCGTCCGCCGCGACGCGCTGGCGCTGACGGAGGCCGACGTCGCGGCGGCCCACCACGCCGGGGCCACGGAGGCGGACGTCCAGCTCGCGGTGCTCATCGCCTCGGCGTTCTCGATGTACAACCGGCTGGTCGACGGCTTCCGGGCCCGCACCGCGCCCACGCCGGACGCCTATCGCGAGCGGGCGGCCGAGATCGCCGACAACGGCTACAGCGCGCCGTCGGCGCTGCCTGCGGCGCCCGGACCGCCTCGACCCTAGGAAGCCCGCGCCGGGGCGGCGCGCTCTCAGGCAGTTCGAAGAATTGGGCGCCAACCTGCGGGTCATGAACGAATCCGCCCGAGCCACCACCGCGCGAGAGCGTGACCGCGCCCTTCGTCGACTCCGTTCGATCACCACGGGCACGGCCGTCGTCGCGACGATGGCAACGGCCGGGTTCGGCACGCTCGCCGCGTTCACGTGGTCGGGCGCGTCCACCGACGCGACCGCCGAGCAGGACGACACGGGCACGGTCACGACCGACACCACGATCACCACCGGCGTCGTCGGCGGCGACGAGGACGCCGACATGCTGCCCGACGCCGAGGCACCAGCGACCGCGGCGCCACAGACCGCGGCGCCACTCCAGCCGACGCCCACGCCGATCGCGACCACGAAGCACAAGAGCCGCGTCACGAGCGGAGGCTCCGGGTGATCCGCTGGCGCGCGCTGGGCACGCATGTCGACCTGCTCGTCCATCGCGGCGACGCCCGCGTTGCACGCGCCGCGGTCGAGGCCGTCCTGGCGGACGTCGACCGGACATACAGCCGCTTTCGACCGGACAGCGAGCTCGTCGCACTCAACGCACGAGCCGGCACGACCGTTGAGCTGAGCCCGCTGCTCGCCCGCGCGATCGGGGTCGCAATCCGAGCCGCACGCCAGACCGACGGCCTGTGCGATCCCACGATCGGGCGTGCGCTGCTGCGCATCGGCTACGACGCCGACTTCGCCGCGATCGCGGCGAGCAGCGCACCGATCGAGCTGCGCATGGAGCGCGTCGCCGGCTGGCGGTCCCTCCGGTTCGACGAGGCGGCGCGGACGTTGCGGGCGCCGGCCGGCGTGGCGATCGACCTCGGCTCGACCGGCAAGGCGCTTGCGGCCGATCTCGCGGCGGAGGCCGCCGTCGCGGCGATGGGTCGGGGCGGGGTGCTCGTCAGCCTGGGTGGCGACCTCGCCGTCGCCGGCGACGTGCCCGCGGACGGCTGGCCGGTCCTCGCCGCCGATGATTCGACGGCGCCAGCACGCCGCGGTGGCGAGGTCATCGCGATCCGGGACGGGGCCATCGCCACGTCGAGCACGACCGTTCGAACCTGGCGCCGCGCCTCGGTCGTCGTCCATCACCTCATCGATCCGCGCACCGGAATCCCGGCGCGCAGCCCGTGGCGGACCGTTTCGGTTGCCGCGGCCACCTGCGTCGATGCGAACGCCGCGGCCACGGCCGGGCTCATCCGGGGCACGGACGCGCCGGGCTGGCTCGAGGGCCTCGGCTTGGCGGCCCGACTCGTCACGCTCGAGGGCGAGATCGTGCGCGTCGGCGGCTGGCCGATGCCGGCATCCGCCGCGCCCGCGCCGACCTCCGCAGGACGTGCCGCGTGAGCACCCAGCTGCTGTGGTTCGCGACGCGCGGCTCGGGCATCGTGTCGATGCTCCTGTTCAGCTTCGTCGTGGTCCTCGGCATCCTGACCACGATGCGCTGGCAGGCCTCCGGCTGGCCGCGCTTCCTCACCGCCGAGCTGCACCGGACCATCTCGCTGCTCTCGGTCGCGTTCATCGTCGCCCACATCGTCACGTCGATCCTCGACCCGTTCGCGAAGCTCGGCATCGAGGCGGCAATCATTCCCTTCGCGTCGTCGTACCGGCCGCTGTGGGTCGGGCTCGGGGTCCTGTCGATGGACATCGGGATCGCGCTGCTCGTGACCTCCCTGCTCAAGGCGCGGGTCGGCCAGCGCGCCTGGCGCGCCGTGCACTGGCTCGCCTATGCCGCGTGGCCGCTCGCGATCCTGCACACGATCGGCTCCGGCAGCGACGGCGGGGCGAGCTGGATGTTCGCCATCGACGTCGTGTGCATCGGGTCGGTGTGCCTCGCGTTGATCTGGCGGATCCTCGCCGCGCGCGGCCCGAACACCGCCCTCCTCGAAGCGGTCGCGGATGGCGCTCGCGGGGCGGGCCGGCCATGAGCGGCGGCCACCCGTGAGCGCCGTCCGTGTCCTGGCGGGGCCGCCGCTCGAGCGGGGCGCCGAGTCGTACCTCGAGCACGTCGCGCGGCTCGGCCCGCTGCCGCTGTCGCAGGCGCAACGCACGTTGATCCCCGAGCTCGAGGCGAGCGGCCTGCTCGGCCGCGGTGGCGCGGGCTTTCCGGTCGGTCGGAAGTGGCGGTCGGTCGCGGAGCGAGCGCACGGACGGGGCGCGGTCGTGCTCGTCAATGGGGCCGAAGGCGAGCCGCTGTCCCACAAGGACCGCACGATCCTTGCCCTGCGCCCGAACCTCGTCCTCGATGGCGCGCAGCTTGCGGCCGAGGCCATCGGCGCGAACGAGATCGTGCTGTACGTCGGCGAGACCGCCGAGGCGGCCACCGATGCCCTCCAGCGCGCCGGCGCGGAACGTCGGGCGGCGGGCGCGGGCTCGAGGGTGCCGATTCGCATCGCCCGTGCGCCCGACCGCTACGTGGCCGGCGAGGAATCGGCCGCGGTCCGCTTCGTCAACGAGGGTGACGCACGACCCGTGACCACGCCGCCCCGGCCGTTCGAGCGCGGCGTCGCCGGCCTGCCCACCCTCGTGCAGAACGTCGAGAGCCTCGCGCACGCTGCCCTCATCGCGCGCAGCGGCGCGGACTGGTATCGCGCCGTCGGCGAGGGCGACGCGCGCGGCACGGCGCTCGTCACGGTCACGGCGCCGGGCGGCAGGCCGGTGGTTCGTGAGGTCGAGCTGGGTCGCACCATTGGGGAGGTCGCGCGGCTCGACGCGGCACGTCCCGGCGACGGCACGTCGGCGGCGACCGCCTCGGATACCCAGGCGGTGCTGCTCGGCGGCTACTTCGGGCGCTGGATCGATGCCGGCACGGCGTGGGGCCTGCCGCTCAACCCGGACATCCTGCGACAGCACGGCCTGTCGATGGGCGCCGGCGTCGTCGCATTCCTGTCGACGTCGACGTGCCCGATCGTGGCGACCGCCCGCATCGCCGAGTACCTGGCGGCGCAGAGTGCGGCGCAATGCGGCCCGTGCGTGTTCGGGCTGCGGGCGATCGCGGACGCGGTGACCCGCCTCGCACGGCTCGAGGCACACCGGGAGGACTGGGCGAACGTCGAGCGCTGGGCCGCCCAGGTGAAGAACCGCGGCGCGTGCCGGCATCCGGACGGGGCGGTGGGTTTGCTCGAAAGCGCGCTCGTGACGTTCGAGGGCGAGCTGGAGCGGCACTGGCATCGGCGCGGCTGCTCCTTCTCGGCCGGCGTCCGCAGCCGGGCTGCGTGATGGCGACGTCGACGAAGACGCAGATGCCGCCGGCGCACGGCAGGCCGCTGGCGCAGGGCGAGACCCGCCTCGAGGTGGATCGCATCCTGTGCGACGGCTATGGCATGTGCGCGGAGCTGCTGCCCGAGCTCATCGACCTCGACGACTGGGGCTACCCGATCGTCCACTCGCACGTGCCACGGCAGCTCGAACGGGTTGCCCGCCGGGCGGTCGACGTGTGCCCCGTGCTCGCCCTCCGGTTGCGATCCGGCCGCTGATCGGCGGCCACCCGCATGGCGCGATCCGCCGGTCCTTGGCAGGATTCAACCCATGACGACGACGAATTCCACGCTCCAGGACCAGCTGCGAACGCTTCGATCCACGATCGCCGGCCGTGTCATCGAGCCCGCTGACGTCGAGTACGACCAGGCCCGCCAGGTGATGCTGGGCGGCATCGACCGCCATCCCGCGGCGATCGTGCGCGTCGCCGACGTCGACGACGTCCGGGCGGTGATCGCCCTCGCCCGCGAGACAGGCGCCGAGCTGGCGGTGCGCAGCGGCGGCCACAGCGCCAAGGGCGACAGCACGACCGAGGGTGGCATCGTGCTCGACCTGCACGACCTGCGGGCGATCGACATCGATGCCGAGGCCCGCACCGGCTGGTTCGAGACCGGCCTGAGCGCCGCCGACGTGTCGCAGGCAGCGGCCGCCCACGGGCTCGCGATCGGGTTCGGGGATACCGGCTCGGTCGGGATCGGCGGGATCACCACCGGTGGCGGCATCGGCTACCTCGTCCGCAAGTTCGGGATGACCATCGACAACGTCCTCGCCGCGGACGTCGTCACCGCCGACGGCCAGCTCCTGCGTGCCGATGCATCGACGAATCCGGACCTGTTCTGGGCGATCCGCGGCGGTGGTGGCAACTTCGGCGTGGTGGTCCGGTTCCAGTACCGGCTCGCCGAGCTGCCCGGGATCGTGGGCGGCATGCTCTTCCTGCCGGCCACCGCGGAGACCGTCGAACGGTTCGTCGCTCTCGCCGGCGAGGCGCCCGAGGAGCTGTCGACGATCGCGAACGTCATGCCCTGCCCGCCGATGCCGATGGTGGACCCGGCCTGGCACGGCAAGCTCGTGATCTTCGGGCTCCTGTGCTATGCGGGACCGGCCGATGCCGGCAACGCAGCGCTGCAGCCGTTCCGCGACCTGGCGAAGCTCGGTGGCCTGGACGCCCCGATCGCCGACCTCGTGCGTCCGATGACCTACCCGGAGATGTTCCCGCCCGAACAGGGTGACTACCACCCGCTCGCGGTCAGTCTCAACCTGTTCCTCGACCGGTTCGACACGGCGACTGCCGAGCAGGTGATGGCGCACCTCGAGGCCTCCGACGCGGAGATGCGAGCGGCGCAGATCCGGGTGCTCGGCGGGGCGATGGCGCGGGTGCCCGTGGATGCCACGGCCTTCGCCCACCGCCGGAGCCCGATCATGGTCCAGGTCGCGGTGTTCTACGCGGACGACGCTGATCGCGTCCGGCGGCTCGCGTGGGCGCAGGACTTCGTCGATGCGATCCGCCAGGACGACGATGGCGCGTACGTGGGGTTCGTCGGCGACGAGGGCGAGGAACGGGTCCACGCTGCCTATCCCGGCGCGACCTACCAGCACCTCGCCGAGGTCAAGCGCCGCTACGACCCGACCAACCTCTTCCGGCTGAACCAGAACATCCCGGCCGCCTGAGGTCGCCCGCGCGACGCCGGCTCGACGCCGGCTCGACGCCGGCTCGACGCCGGCGCGGCGCCGCCGCCCGCATGGCGGCCGGGCGCGGCACAATGCCCGGCATGCCCGGCTACGACCTCCTCGGCTGGATCGTCATCGGCCTGCTCGCAGGCTCGATCTCGGGCTGGTTCGTGCGCGGCACCCACAGCGTGCAGGGCTGCCTGCCGACCATCGTCGTCGGGATCCTCGGCGCGATCGTGGGCGGCTGGATCGTGCGCAGCATCGGCAACGACCCGGCGCAGGGCTTCTTTGGGGCCTTGGTGTTCGCGATCATCGGCTCGGTGGTCGTGCGAATCGTGCTCCGGGCGATCGAGGGCGGCGGGCGCCGCTGATCAGCGCCAGTCGATCGTGACGACCTCCACCGGCTCGGAGAACCCCTTCAGGACCTCCCGCCGCGGCGCGGAGGTCGGATAGGCGTCACCCGCCGTCGCGACGCTCGCGACGATCTCGTTGCCGCCGGCGATCGACGCGATCCGCGACGCCTCGTGGACGCCGCGGCCCCGGAAGTTCTCGCCGACCTGGTTCGCGTCGGCGGCGTGGATCCCGATCCGGATGGGCGGCGCGAAGCCCGCCTTCTGGCGATGCTCTGCCAGCCGGCGCTGGATGGCGACCGCGGCCGCAACCGCCTGCTCCGGCGAGTCGAAGCCGACGAAGAACCCGTCGCCCGTCGTCGAGATCTCCTTGCCCTGGTGCGCGCTGAACACCTCGCGCAGGGTCGCGTCGTGCCAGCGGAGAAGCGTGTCCCACGCCTCGTCGCCCATGACCTCGACGAGGTTCGTGGAGCCAACGACGTCGGTGAACATGAACGTCTTGAGCACGCGCCGCTTCGGCTCGGCCCTGCCCCGCAGCTGCCACGGCAGGAGCTCGGTGACCTGCTCGATCACGATCGCGGCCGTTGGGCAGGCGAAGGCCGCCTCCTGCAGCAGGTCGTCCTCGACGGTGTCCGTGCCGATCACGTCGGCCTTGCCGAAGTCGCCCTTCAGCCAGTCGAACGCCGTGGGGGCCAGCGTGATGCAGTTGCCCGCGCCGATGCACTTGTGCCGATCGACGCGGACGACGAGCGGCATCAGGCGCGCCTCATGCCGGCGCCAGGCCCTGCCCGCCACCGACGGGCAGCGACGCACCGAGGCCGCGCATTGCCAGCGTCGTGGCGTGCGCGCGATCGGTCGCGCCCATCGTGACCATGAGGTCGGCGAGCCGGCCGGAGACGGTCGCCTCGTCGACGCCGAGCCGAGCGGCCATCTCGCGGTTGGTGAGGCCCTCGGTGAGGAGGAACACCAGTGCGCGGTCGTCATCGGACAGGCCGCTGGTCGGGCCGCCGGAGCGGTCGCCCGTCCCTGCCGCCGGCGGCTCGCCGGCCAGGGCCACGAAGCGGGAGCCGATCGGGCCGCGCAGCCAGCGCACGCGGACGGACTCGTCGAGGATGCCCTGCACGCTGCGCGCGAGGATGATCTGGAGGTAGCCGCGAACGAATTCCTGCGCCTCGGGCGGCCCTGCTTCGAGCAGGATCCGGCCGGCGGGGAGCACGACATCCGGGTAGACATCCTCGTGCTGGCCGGCCTCGAGTGCCTGGACCGCGGCAAACGCCGCCGCGACCGCACCGTCGACGTCGCCACGCGCCAGGTGGACCGTCGCGAGCGCGGCGTCGCACTCCGAGCCCCACGCGGGCTGCCCGGGCAGCTGGGCGAGGAGGGCCTTCGCGGCGCCGGCGGACCGCTCCGCCAGGCCGAGGAGCTCGTCGTCCTGGCGCTCCGCTCCGAGCCGGGCCGCCTCGACGGCAAGCCGGGTGAGCGCCTCGCATCGGGCCGCGGGCCGGCCCTGGCCCTCGGCGAGCTCGACGGCGCGCTCGAGCTGGGCTCGCGTGCCCGGCACGTCGCCCGCGGCCGCGCGTGCGCGGCCGCGCAGGAGCGCGAGCTGCCGCGTGCGCGCGGGCGTCGGGAGCGCGCTCGCGACCTCCGCCGCGGCGTCGATCCAGCGCTCCGCGGCATCGACATCGCCGAGCTGCAGCTCCGCCAGCGCGACGCCCTTGGCGGCGCTGAACTGCACGTCCTGCCGGCCGAGCAGCCGTGCCGCTCGATACGCCTCCTCGCCGCGCGAGGTCGCGGCGTCGGGCAGCTGCTTGCCGAGGCCGTACACCTGGATGCCGTACAGCAGATGCAGCTCCTGCGCGGCGCGCTCGCTCTCCGTGACGAGCACGGCCTGTCGGGCGATGACGCGCTTGATCTCCTCGAGATGGCGGACCGAGTTCGACAGGTGGATCAGCGGCGCGTACCGCAGGTAGGCCATCGCGATCACCGTCGACATCACCCCCGACCGGTCGTCGAGCCGTTCGAAGATGGCGAGCGCCCGCTCCAGGAGCGCCCCGCCCTCGGCAACGAGCTTGCCGAGGGGCAGGTCCCCGACCACGGCCTCCAGCGTCTCGCCCGCCTGCAGCCGGCGGGTGACCCCCATCCACTCGCCCGTCCGGACGAGGTCGTTGACGAACGTGGTCCGGAGGCGCGAGACGACGAGCGAGCCGACCTCGCGCAGGGATGCCGCGAGCGCCCGCTCGTCGCCGAGCTGCTCGGCCAGCTCCGCCGCACGCCGGAAGGCCGCCTCGGCGCCGTCCGCATCCACCTCGACCGTCGACACGCCGAACGAGTCTCCGAGCTCCGTCCGGGACAGCGCCTGGCCGAGCTCGAGGGTCGCCCGGAGCTCCGTCGCCGGATCGCCGAGCTCTGCGGCGCGCGCGATCACGCGGCGCGCCAGCTCCGCGGCCGCGTCTTCGTCGTGGGCCGCCCGGAGCGCCGCCGCCCGCCGGAGCTGCACGTCCAGCTCCAGGGCCGGCTCGCGGAGCGCCTCGGCGAGCGCGCCGAGCTCCGCGAGGCCCTCGATGCGGTCGGAGGTGCGCCGCAGCGCGGCGTACGCATCGTCGCGGGTGGCGAGCAGGACGCGCCGCTCCGCCGGCGACGTGACGACCGGCAGCGCCGCGTCGACCAGGCGCAGCGCCTCCTCGGGCGCGTTCGAGCGGAGCGCGGCCGCGGCCGCGTCGATGGAGAACCGTGCCGCGCGCGTGTTGTCGCCGGCGGCGAGCGCGTGCTGGGCGAGCATCGGCAGGCCCTCGGCGGGCGGCTCGCCCGCCTCGAGGAGCAGGTCGACCACGCGGCCGTGAACCTCGCGCCGGCGGGCGTTCGCCAGCTGGGCATTCGCGAAGTCCCGGACCTGCTCGTGGGAGAACGTGTAGTCCGCGGCATCGCCTTGCGGATGCGCCAGGAGCAGGCCGGCCTCGACGGCCGGAGCGAGCGCCGCGGCAATCCCGTCGGGCGTGCGGTCGGCGCCACCGATCGCCACGAGATCGCGCACGCTGAAGCTCCGTCCGAGCACGGCCGCCTCGCCGAGCAGTGCGAGCGCGGGAGCCGGCAGGCGCGCGGCCCGTCGCGAGATCAGCGTCCGGACGGCAGAGGGCACGAGCCGGGCCGCGTTCCGGCCGAGCCGCCACTCCCCGCCGACCTGCTGCAGCGTGCCGGCCTCGCGATGCGCCTGGGCGAGCTCCTCGACGATGAACGGCACGCCTTCCGACTGGGCGTGCATCGCGGCGATGCTCTGGCCGTCCACCGGCCCACCGAGCACCTGCCGGAGCAGCAGGCCGGTCTCCGTGGCGCCGAACCGGCTGACCCGGAGGCGCCGCACGAGGCCCATCCGCTCCATGTCGGCGAGGAAGTTCGTCGCTTCCGTGTTTTTCGCGAGCTCGTCCGTTCGGAAGGTCAGGAACAGGAACACGGGCCGGTCGCCGACGCTGCGGACGGCGTAGCGCAGCAGTCGCAGCGTGTCGTCATCGGCCCACTGGACGTCATCGAGCAGCAGGGCGATGGGCTTGACCGCGGCCAGCTCCTGGATCGCGATGCCCGCGAGGTCGAACGTGCGGAGGAGCTTCGCCTCGGGCGACAGGTGCTCGAAGCCGGGCTCGTCGCGACCGGCCAGTGCGTCGGCCACGCGCCGGACCGGGACCTCCGCCCGTGATCCGACCGCGAGCTCGCGGGTCGCGCCGTTCCCGAACAGCGATCGCGCGACGAGGAACGGGCCGCGGATCTCCTCGTCCGCGGTGATCGCGACCGTCGTGAACCCGGCAGCCTCGGCCATCTCGGCGGCGGCGACGAGGAGCCGGGTCTTGCCGATGCCCGGCTCGCCCTCGAGGGTCACGGCGGCAAGGCGGGTGCGGGCTTCCCGGATCGCGTGCTCGATCGCCGCGAGCTCCGTGCTCCGGCCGACGATCGAACCGGTGGCACGCCGGAGCTGTACCGACAGCGAGCACTGCGGCTGGACCAGCGGGTCCAGCGCATCGCCGTCGAGGAGGCGCACGGGGCCGGCTTCTGCAACCATCGCCGACAGTATGCGCGAGCACGATGTCGCCGCCGTCGGCATGCACCTCGACGCCGCGGGCGAGGGGCGCCTGCATCGCGCCCTGCGCCGATGCTGGCAGCCCGTGTGCCGTGTCGCCGACCTCGGTGACCGGCCGATCCCGGTGACGCTGCTCGACGAGCAGCTCGTCGTCGTCCGCCTCGGGAATGAGATCGCGTGCTTCCCGGACCTGTGCGTGCATCGCGGAACCGCCCTGTCGCTCGGCTGGATCGACGACGGATCGCAACCGGCGCCCGACGGTTCGGGCACGGTCGGAGCCCCGTGCCTCGTCTGCCCGTACCACGGCTGGAGCTACGACCGAAACGGCGTGGTGCGACGCATCCCGGCGGTGCACGGCCGGTCCATCCCGAGCCGCGCTCGCGTGACGCGCTACGCCACCGCCGAGGGCGTGGGCCTGGTGTGGGTGCTGCTGGAGCCGGGTGTGGGCGGCTGGGAAGCGCCGAGCGAGGCCTATCCCCTGCCCCGCGCCGATTCCTGGTGGGGCCGCGATGGCTTCCGCACGATCCCGATCGAGACCTACGACTGGGCGTGCTCCGCTGCTCGGCGGGTGGAGAACTTCGTGGACTTCAGCCACTTCCCATGGGTCCATCCGGACGTGCTCGGCGATCGGGCGAAGCCGCTGTCTCCCGAGCACGAGGTGGTCGACGACGGGACGACCATCTCGTTCGACATCGCGCTCGAGGAGCCGCAGGCGTCGGTCAAGGGCGACGCGGCGCCGGGCGCGAAGGTCCAGCGCGACCCCACGACGTACACGCTCCACCTGCCGCTGTCGGTGACCCTGGACCAGCGGCTGCCGCCGTCAGCGGATCGCCCGGACGGCAACCGGTTCGTCCTGTTCCTCGCCGTGTCGCCGGTGACCGCCCGGCGCTGCCGCTCGTTCACCTGGAACGCCCGCACCTACTCCCTCGACCCGTCCGCCGATGCCGAGCTCGCGGCGTTCCAGGCGCTGATCCTCGACCAGGACCGCCCGATCGCGGAATCCCAGCGGCCCGAAGCGCTGCCCGTCGACCTGTCCGAGGAGCTGCACATCGCCGGCCCGGACAAGGCATCGATCCAGTACCGACGACGCCTCGCGGAGCTTGCGGCGAGCGGCTGACTCGGCGTGCGATCGCCACCCGGCCGCCCGGTCACCCGGCCGCCCGGTCGCCCGTCGCCCGGTCGCCCGGCTCAGGCGGAGGCGTACCGGGCGACGAACCCCGCGTCCGCGAGCGCTCGATCGACGTCGAGGTCATGGCCTTCGCCGGCGGGCACCACCAGCGAGGCATGGGACCCGGGCCACGGGGAGTTTGCCTTGGCCGCGTAGCGAACCTCGATGTCGGAGCCGTCGGGGCGCGTGAGCAGGTACGGCCCCTCCGCGGAGCCGTCGTGCACGAATCGATCGAACGCCTCGGGCACCGCCTCGCGCTCCGACGCGCGGGTGATGTCCTCGACCCGCATCGTCAGGAGCCGGGCGAGCGGCCGCCCGCTCAGGCGTGCTGCTGCCGGCGTCGCATGCACGTACCGGCGCCGATCGTCGGTGAGGAACAGGGCCGGCGCGTCGGGCCGCGGCTCGACCGCGGTGAGCGCGTCGAAGTGCTCGATGGAGGGCTCGGCGGCCCAGAAGGGCGACAGCTCTGCGCCGCCCATCGGCCGGTCGAGGTCCGAGCCGGCCACGTCGCGAAGTGCCGCCTCGTCCTGCCACAGCATCGCGGCCACGATGTCGTCCTGGCGGCCGACGATCCGCCGGCCGAGGGTGAAGGCGACCAGGCCCGTCTCGTCGAGCAGCCGGTCCGCCCACTTCCGCACGGCGGCGTAGTAGGCCGCTTCGGCGTTGGGCTTGATCGGGATGCGGATGAGGCGCAGCTTGGCGTGTCGCAGCGGCATCGCCCGAGCCTCGCCGAGGACCAGCTCATAGTGCTCGGCGTGCGCCTCCGTGAGCATCGCGTCCGCGCCCGGCATGGACAGCGGCGCGTCCAGGTCGCGGGTTGACGTGGCCATCTCCTCGAAGCCCGTCCACGTGGACACGATCGCGAGCTCCAGCCCGGCGCTGGTCTCGCGAACTGCCGGCTGGAGCGACAGCAGCCCGGGCACGGCGAGGGCATTGGCGACGGCCTCGTCGCGGATGAAGCGCAGGAGTCGCGGCGACTCGCCATCGAGGACGTTCGCCCGGAGCACGCGGAGGATCATCGGCAGGTGCCCGCTCCCTGACGGTGTGGGCGATCACCTTACGCGATCAATTCGGCAATGTCGCGTGGTTGCAAGGAATATCACGAATCCTTGATGGGTTCCCCATTCCGTCATGCTCTCGCCAGCCACCTGCAACCCGCCCGCGCCGCCCGGCACCCCCGAGTGCAACTCCTGTTCCGCGAGCATCTGCAGGTGTCCAATCCCCACGAGTCTGACGACCCGTGCGAACGCGCCCGTTGCGTTCCCGTCGTCGAGCGCTCCTTCCACTCCTCTTCGCCGGCGCACTGAGCCTCGCCGCCACCGCCGCGGCAGGCATCCAGCCCTCGCTCCCGGGGTCGATCCCCGACTCGGCCTTCGTGCCGCTGACGATCGACGCCTTCCCGAGCAGCCCCGAGCTCGGTTCGGAAGCGATGCCGTTCCACGGCACGCGGCTCGCCGGCGGGCCCGTGCGCGCGCCGGACCGCGTCCCGATCGCGGATCCGTGGCTGCTCGCGGCGCCTTCGGGTGACCGCGCGCGTCCGAGCCTGCCCGGTCCGCGGCCGATCGCGGTCACGCGTCCGCAGTCGGGCTCATCCCTCGGCGCGGCGTCGGCGACCGGTCAATCGATCAGCGGCGCCGCCTCGTGGTACTGCGACGCGGGCGTCTCGCCGTGCACGACGGACCATCCGGACACCTCCGGCTTCGACGCCTATGCCGCCGCCGGACCGCGCCTCCGAGCCGCCATCGGTTCGAATTGGCGGGGGATGGTGGTGACGGTCGATGACGTGCGCGTGAAGCTGATCGACTGGTGCCAGTGCTACGACGGCGAATCCAACGAGAAGCTCCTCGACCTCTATCACGACGTCTACCTGCGCACCGGTTCCTCCGTCACGATCCGCTGGTAGCCCGCGCCGGCCCTTCGCGGTCTATCGGTTCGCGCCGCCGCTGGGTGCGCGGCTGCGCAGCTGGTAGCTCGCCGCGGCGTGCACCGATTTGAGGGCCAGCGGCGCCATCGGCGCGCGCCACCGGGCGTCCTCGGCTCGCAGCTCCGCCACGAGCGACAGGAGGTCCGGATCGCTGCCCGCGTACCCGGCGATCCGCTCGGCGACGGCGCGAACCCCGTGGGCCGCGCGGCCGAGGTCACCGTGCCGGTTCAGCTGGACCGCCTCCTGCCGGGCGCGCGCCGCGAACAGCTTCGCGACCGCCAGGTCCACGGTCCGATCGCGCGCCTGCGCGTCGTTGGTGCGGTCGTCCGCGAACTCCCAGCCGATGCCCGCGGGCGCGACGCCCGCGGCGGCCAGCACACCCTCGCGATCCGATGCGTCGACGCGCAGCCCGACCTCGCGGCCGACCTGGCCGTAGCCGAACTTGACGCGCAGGACCACCTGCAGTCGCTGCTCGGCCACGAGGTCGCCGAGCAGGACCCGGACACGGTCGCCACGCTGCTCGAGCGGATACGGCGAGAGGGTCGTCACCGAGACGGCGTCCGGCACGGTCACGTCGAGCACCGCGTCCCGGACGACGACCTGCAGCAGCTCACCCACCTCGGTCGCGATGTGGTCCTGGATCTGCGCAGCGCGCTCGATGAAGTAGAAGTGCCCGCCGCCGGCATCGGCCATCGACTGGAGGAGCGTCTCGTCGAAGTCCGCGCCCACGCCGAAGGTGCTCGTCGTCACGCCGCGCGCCCGCAGCTCCCGGGCATGCCGGGCGAGCTCCGCAGGATCGACGATCCCGACGTTCGCCAATCCGTCCGTCAGCACGAGCGTGCGATTGACGCCGGCCGGCCCCATCGACAGCGCGACCTGCTCGGCCCCGCGCAGCCAACCGCCGCCGAGGTCCGTCGAGCCACGAGCATCGATGGCCCGCAGGCGGTCGATGGCGTTCGTCTTCGCTTCGCGCGAAGCGGACGTCGTCTCGACCACGACGTCGATACGGTCGTCGTAGCAGACGATCGAGAACCGGTCGCTCGGCAGCAGCCGGTCAATGGCCGTCTCGATGGCCTGCTTCGCGAGAGCGAGCTTGTCGCCGGACATGGAGCCCGAGCGGTCGAGGACGAAGGCGAGGTTGACGGGCTCGCGCCGTGCCTGGCGCGGCGCCGGCGGCGCGTCGAGCTCCACGAGCACGAAACGCTCACTGCGGTGGGTCGACCGTACGAAGCGGCGATCCGATCGCGCACGAAGGGTGGTCATGGCTGTTCCTCCTTGAGGACCTGGCGCGCGATCGTGATCAGGCGCTCGACCCGTTTCTGCTCGAGCCGGCCCAGCGGCCGGCGGACGTGGAGCTCGAGATTGGGCCCGAGCGAGAGGCGCTCCCACTGGGAGCGTTCGATGGTCTGGTGGTCCGGTGCCGGCGCCGACGCCTCCGCGTATGGAGCGGCAACCTCGGCAAGGGATGGCATTGCCATCCGACGGAGCCACCTGCCGGCGGGCGGGGCGTCGCGCATCGCGGGCATCGCGGGCATCGCGCCGGGGGCGCGGGTCGCGAGCGGCGTCGCTGCCGGCGCCGGGGCTGCGAGGACGGACCGGACGTAGTCCAGGGCGGACGTGGTTGGCTCGGCGACCGCCGGCGATGCGGAAGCAGCGAGGTCCGCCACCTCGGCATCGGTCAGGGCCGCGAGCCGGGCGCGGATCTCGGCGAGCGGAAGGTGCTGCTGCTGGAGCCGCCGGACCAGGCGCAGGCGAGCGAGATGCGCGTCGCCGTAATGCGCTCCGGGCCCCGATTCGCCGGACGCCGGGATCAGGCCCTGCGCCAGGTAGTAGCGGATGGTGCGGACGGTGAGCCCGGTGAGGCCGGCGAGGTCGCTGATCGAATAGGGAACGTCGGATGGCACCCGGTAACTATACAGTCACCAGTCCGACTGTCAAGACCGCCGCGTCTCGCGCATCTCGCGCGTCGTGGCGCTACGCGATGCCGCCGTCCACCATCGGCACGACCTCGCCGATCCAGCGGTCGATCGTCTCGTCGTCATACGGCGCGGCGAGCTCGGCGAGGAACGTATGGAAGCCGAGCGCCTTCGCCTCGGCCATCTTCTCCGCGACGAGCTCCGGCGTGCCCACCCAGAACGTGTCGTCATCGGCGACCTCGGCCATCGGCGTCCGGTTGTGCGCCATCTGGGCCTCCCAGACGCGTCGTGCCTCCTCGACCGTGTTGCGGATGATCGGCTTGCAGCCGCCGGTGAGCTCGATCTCGGCGATGTCCCGGCCGACGTCGTCGCAATGTCGCTGGAGGACCTCGATCTTGTGCTCCAGGAACTCGCGGCTGCCCATCGCGTTCCACATGTCGGCGTGCAGCGCGACCGATCGCAGCGTCTTCTTCTCGCCCGACCCGCCGATGAGGATCGGCAGGCGCGCCTGGATGGGCCGCGGCAGCAGGGCGAAGTCGTCGAGCGCGTAGTGCCCGCCCGCCGGCGACGTGTACCGCTCGCCCGCGAACAGCGTCTCGAGCGCGGACGCGGTCTCCTCCATCCAGTCGAGCCGCTGCCCAAAGCCGCTGCCGAAATCGATGCCCGCCGCCTCGTGCTCGAGCTCCATCCAGGCGCCGCCGATGCCTGCGATGGCCCGGCCGCCGCTCGCGTGGTCGATCGTCGTGAGCATCTTCGCGACGACCGCGGGATTGCGGAACGTGTTGGCCCCGACGAGCAGGCCGAGGCGGATCCGCTTCGTGATCCCGGCCCAGGTCGCCAGCGTCGTGTAGCCCTCGAAGATGGGCTGGTACGGGTCCCCGAAGATCGCGTAGAGGTGATCCCACGCGAGCAGGTAGTCGTACCCGAGCTCGTCCATCCGGAGCGCCGCGCGCTGCATCGAGGGCCAATCCGTGGCCTGGTTCCAGAGCAGGATCCCGAGGCGGGTTTGCTTCGTCATGCCGGCTACGGTATGCCATCCACGGCCGGTCGCACGACCACCGCGCCGTCGCTGGACCCGCGCACCGCGATGGCAACCGCCACGACGGACGCGAGCGCGATCACCGTCGCCGTGCCGAACAATCCGGCGAGCCCGACCTGCGCCGCGATGGCGCCCCCCGCTGCCGCGGCGACGACGGAGCTCAGGCCGTTGGCGATGCCCTGGAAGATGCCCTGCCCGGTTGCGGCGACGTCGCGCGGCAGGCGCTCCGACACGAAGGTGATCGCCCCGATCGTGAACAGCGCGTAGCCGACCCCGCCGATTCCCGCTCCCGCGACGAGGAACTCCGGCGTCGTGCTGATTGCCGAGAGGAAGCTGCGCAGGGCGAGCACGATGGCGCCGACGACGAGCAGTCGATGGCCGCCGAACCGTCGAGCGAGCCAGGGAAACGCGAGCATCGTCGGCACCTCGATCGCGGCGGGGATGGCGGAGCCGAGACCCACGATCGTCCGGCTGCCGCCGAGCTCGTCGATGCGGAGCGGCTGGAAGTCGATCGTGACGAACAGCGCCGCGCCGGACAGGAAGCCACCGATCATGAACACGCCCAGCGGCCCGCCGCGAAACCGCTCGAGCGCGGAGCGCAGCGGCCGTTCGGCTCGCCGGTGGGCGATCGGGTGCAGGCCCAACCCCAGCAGCGCCGTGAGGACATACAGCGAGCCGGCAACCCAGAACAGCACCCACAGGCCGAGCGCCTGGGTCGCGATCCCGGTGAGCAGCGACGAGACCACCCAGCCCAGCGAGCCCCACGCGCGCAGCGGGCCGAACCCCGCTCGCTCGTCACCGGCATGCTCGAGGGCGCGCGCATCGATGATCGGTGAGAGGCCGGCGATACCGATCGACAGCACGACGTTCGCGGCAAGGATCCCGGAGAACTCGTCGGCCAGGGCGAGTCCGGCGAGGCCCACCAGCGCGACCGCCGCACCGGCGACGAGCACGCGGGGCGATCCGGCGACCCGGTCCGACAGGGCGCCCCACAGCGGCGAGGCCACGAGGCCCAGCAGCGCGCCGATGGACAGGAGCAGCCCGATCCGGGCGAGGTCGAGACCGCGCGACTGGTAGTAGAGCGTCGAGTACGGGAGGAACGCCCCGCCTCCGGCGTACAGCGCGAAATAGACGAGGGCCGGCCGGCGGATCCTCAACCCTGGCGCGGGAAGAACCGCGGCAGGTGCGTGCGGTTGGCGTCGAGAAGGGCCGCGAGCAGCGGCTCGGCGATGGACCATCGCGCGACGAGCGGATTGGCCAGGAGTGCCTGCAGCGCGACGCCGCGATCGCCGGTTTTCGCCGCGGTGACCGCGAGCTCCTCGTACGCCTTCATGGATTGCACGAGGCCGCGCATGCCGGCCTGGAGCGGCGCCTGCGGGATGACCTGCGCGCCGTCGCGGGTGATCCGCGCGGGGACCTCGACGACCGCGTGATCCGGGAGCTCCGGGAGGGCGCGGGCGCCTGATCCGTCGCCGTTGCGGATGTCGACGACCTGGACGTCGCCCCGGCCGTCGTGCAGCGAGGCGATGAGCTGCGCCGCCGCCTCCGAGTAGAACGCGCCGCCGCGGCGCTCGAGCAGCTTCGGCTTCTCGTCGAGGTTCGGGTTGCGATACATGTCCAGGAGCTCGCCTTCGATGTCCATGACCTCCGCGGCCCGGGTCTCGCCGCCCTCGAGCTGGCCGCGGAGCACCTGGTCGAACGCGTAGTAGTACTTGAGGTAGTAGCTCGGGATCGCCTCGAGCAGGCGGATCAGCTCGGCCGGCGTGCCCACGTCCTCCGCCAGGGCCTCGGCATGCAGCCGGAGGATGTTCGGCAAGCGATCCTCGCCGTCGACCTTCACGGACCTGATCCACGACAGGTGGTTCAGCCCGACGTGGCCCAGCTCCACCTGCTCCGGCGTCACGTGGTTGCGCTCCGCGAATCGGCGCTGGAACCCGATCGCGACGTTGCACAGCCCAATCGCCCGGTGGCCCTCGTCGAGGAGCGCCTGGGTGACGATCCCGACGGGGTTCGTGAAATCGACGATCCAGGCGCCCGGGGCCCCCCGGCGGGCCGTTCGCTCGGCGATGTCGAGGACGACGGGCACGGTGCGCAGCGCCTTCGCAAACCCGCCGGCGCCCGTGGTCTCCTGGCCGATCGTCCCGAACGTCGGCGGCAGCGTCTCGTCCACCAGGCGGGCCGCCTGGCCGCCGACCCGAAGCTGGATGAGCACGAAGCTCGCGCCGTCGAGCGCGGCGTCGGTGTCACCGGTGAGGCTGAGCGTTCCGGGCCAGCCGAGGCGCCGGAGCATCCGCCCCGCGAGGCCGCCGACGATCTCGAGCCGCTCCGGATCGATGTCGAGGAGCACGAGCTCGTCGACGGGCAATCGGTCCGCGCGCCGCGCGATGCCCTCGATCAGCTCCGGCGTATAGGTGCTGCCGCCCCCGACCACTGCGAGCTTCACGCCCAACCGCAGCCTCGCTTTCCGCCCTTGACAACCGATGGATTGCTTATAACGTTATCAACTCTCGCACGGGATACAAGGGGCAACGTCCACCGCGGCAACGTCCACAGCGGCAACGTCCAGGTCGAGGAGGAGACCAGCGACCCGTGGCGCGCTACCGGCTTGAGCTCGGTCCTGTTCCGCTGCATCACCAGGTCTATCTTGACCTCAAGGCAGCGATGGATGCGGGCGAGCACGCCCCCGGCGACCAGCTGCCTCCCGAACGCGAGCTCGCGCGCCGCTACGGCTGCAGCCTCATCACGATCCGTCGGGCGCTCGACGAGCTATCGCGCGAGGGCCGCGTCCAACGCCACCGGGGTCGCGGCACCTTCGTCCTGCCCCCGCGCCTCGACCGCGACATCGCGGGCGCCATGTCCTTCGCCGAGGAGATGCAGCATCGCGGCCTGGATCCGGAGACGCGGCTCGTCGCCGCACGGCCGGAGGCGGCCGGCGAATCGGTCGCGGCCGCGCTCGCGCTCGAGGTCGGCTCCCCGACCCTGTACCTGGAGCGGCTCCGCCTCGCCGGCGGCGAGCCGTTGCTGCTCGAGATGGTCCACCTGCCCGCGGAGCGATTCCCGGGCCTGCTGGCCAGCGACCTCGAGCACAACTCCCTCTACGACGTCCTCACCGAGCGGTACGGGACCCCCGTGGTTCGTGCCCGGGAGGCCCTCGAGCCGGTGCTCCTCCCGGCCCGCGAGGCACGCCTCCTCGGGCTCGAGCCGCGGAGTCTCGCGCTGCTCGTGGAGGGCATCGCGTACACCCGGGATGACACGCCGGTGGAGTTCGGGCGGACGTACGTTCGCGGAGACCGAACCCGCTACTACGTCGAACGGGTCCACGTCCGGTCCGGCATGAGCCGGATCCGGCAAGCAGGGCCGGCGCTCGCCGGCTGATCGAGAGGAGGCGCTCGTGCACTCGAGATCCCGCATCACCGGGCTGCTGGCGACGATCGCGATCGTCGTCTCGGCCTGCGGTGGGAACACCGCGTCGCCGGCTGCGACCGGCGGCGGGTCGACCGCCGCCGCGACGGGCGGCGCGACGACCGCTCCCGGCACACCGGCGGCCCCCGCGTCGTTCGCGCCGGCCGCCCTGCGCTGGTACTGCTGCCTGGGCACCGGCGAGGATCCGTCGCAGGTTCCGACCGAGAACCAGGTGGCGGACGGCTTTGCCGCGAAGCACCCCGGCAGCAGCCTCAAGCTCGAGGTCGTGACCTACCAGGCCGCGCGCGACACGCTGTCGACCCAGATCGGCGGCGGCAACAGTCCGGATGTCGTCGGCCCGACCGGCGTCGGCGGCCTCGCCGCGTTCCAGGGCCAGTGGCTGGACCTCGCGCCGTACATTGCCAAGACCGGCTACGACACGAGCCAGTACGACCCGTCCGCCGTCGCCTTCTACAACACGCCGGACGGCCAGATCGGCCTGCCGTTCGCGATCTACCCGTCGATGGTCTGGTACAAGGCCGACATGTTCACGGAGGCCGGCCTCGCCGAGCCGCCGCACAAGTACGGCGACCAGTACACCCTCGACGGCCAGCAGGTCGAGTGGAACTACGACACCCTCCGGCAGATCGCGATGCGCCTCACGGTCGACAAGGCCGGCAAGGACGCGACGCAGGCCGGCTTCGACCCGAAGAACATCGTCCAGTACGGCTTCGAGCCGCAGCGCGACGACCTTCGCGGCCTCGGCGCCTACTGGGGCGCCGGCAACCTCGCCGGGGGCGCTGACGGCAAGACCGTCACGATCCCGGAGGACTGGAAGACCGCGTGGAAGTTCTTCTACGACGGCATGTGGAAGGACCACTTCATCATGACCGGGCCGGTCTACCAGACCGACCAGTTCAACGGCGGCGGGTACGCGTTCTTCAGCGGCCGCGTCGCGATGAGCGAGAACTTCCTCTGGACCACCTACGGCGTCGCCGATTCCGGCAAGGACTGGAACCTCGCGGCCATCCCGGCGAACAACGGCAAGGTCACCTCGCCGCTTAACGCCGACACGTTCGCCGTGCTGAAGGGCACGAAGAACCCCGATGCCGCGTGGGCAGCACTGCAGTACATCCTCGACGACTCGGCGGACACGCTCCTCGGCCTGTACGGCGGCATGCCGGCCCGGCCGGAGAAGCAGGATGCGTTCTTCACCTCGCTGACCACGAGCAAGGGCTTCGAGCCCACGGTCGACTGGCAGGTTGCGAAGGACAGCGTCCAGTACGCCGACAACCCGAACTTCGAAGCGCCGATGCCGAAGTACAACGAGACCCTGACCATCCTCAGCAAGTACCTGTCCAAGTGGACGGCCACGCCGGGCCTGGACATGGATGCCGAGATCGAGGCCATGCGGGCCGAGATCCAGGCCAAGTGGGATAGCTAGCCCCGGATAGCTCCTCCGAGCGGGCGGTCCGCGACAACCTCCGGACCGCCCGCTCCGTATCCTTCGACCCGCTCCCTTCCTTCGCCCCGAGACAGGAGCATCGCTTGGACCAGGTTCCGGCCATCCTCGGACCGAGCTCCCCGACGCTCGCCGGCGCGCGCCGCCGGCGTCGGTTCGGCCTTCACTGGCGGAAGCTCTCGCCGATCGCCCGGCGCGAGGCCCGCCAGGGCTACCTCTACATCCTGCCGTGGATCCTCGGCTTCCTCGCCTTCACGCTGCTGCCGATGATCGCGACACTGGTCATGACGTTCCTCAACGTGACCCTGTCGCAGGAAGTGCCGCTCGGCTTCGTCGGGCTCGACAACTGGACGCGGCTGTTCCGCGACAAGGACGTCTGGGACTCCCTGTCGGTCACCCTCCGGTTCGCGCTCCTGTGGCTGCCCATCTCGATCGTCGTCCCGTTCGCGATCGCGCTCGGGCTCAACGCCAAGTCCATCCGCGGCGCCGGGATCATGCGCAGCCTGTTCTTCATGCCGTACGTGGTGCCGTTCGTGGCCGGCGTGCTCGTGTGGGAGCAGCTGCTGGGCGACGATGGCTGGATCAACGGCGCGCTGCGGATCCTGGGCGTCGAGAATCCGCCGAGCTGGCTCTACGACAGCACCGCGGTGTTCCCTGCCCTCGCCATCGTCGGCATCTGGGGCATCGGCGCCGGCATCCTGATCAACCTCGCCGGCCTGCGCGGGATCCCGACCGAGCTGTACGAGGCGTCGCGCATCGACGGCGCGGGCGCCTGGGCGCAGCTGCGCAACGTGACCATCCCGATGATGTCCCCGATCCTCTTCTACACGCTGATCCTGGGCGTGGTCGAGGTGCTCCAGTACTTCCTCGTGCCCCTGGTGCTCAAGAACGGCACGGGCGAGCCGGGCGGTCAGACGCTCTTCTACAACCTCAACCTGTACAAGACGTTCTTCACCTACCAGCAGCTGTCGTACGGGGCAACGATGGCCTGGCTGCTCTTCGGGATCACGCTCGTGATCACCCTCGCGCTGTTCGCGCTGTCGCGGCGCTGGGTCTACTACGCGGGCGAACGATGACCGCCGGCTCGATCGCCGCGGCCGTTCGGCGCGGGCCGCGCTGGCCGCGCACGGCAGCCGAGATGGTCCGCGCCGCGGCGCTGACGAGCCTGTTCGTGGCGATCCTGCTCGCCTTCCTGTCGCCCCTCGCGTACTCGGCGATCACGTCGCTGAAGACGCCGACCCAGATCACCCAGCCGAACTCGCCGGTCCTGCCCTCCGACCCGGCCACGTTCACCTACCAGGGCAAGGAGCTCAACGTCTACTTCGTGCCGCTGCCCGATGGGAGCATCCGGCAGCTCGCGCTGCTCAAGCCCGGCCGAACGCAGAGCACGTTCGTCGATCCGGCCAGCCCCGACGCGACACCGATCGTGTGGGACGGCTCGTGGCGGACGCTCGAGCAGCCGTGGGAGCTCGCGCCGGTGTGGGACAACTACGGGAAGGTCTGGGACCTCATCGACTTCCCCGTCCCGCTGCGGAACACGATCCTGATCGCCCTCATCTCGACACTCGGGACGGTGCTGTCGTGCACCCTCGTCGCCTACGGGTTTGCGCGCTTCCGCTTCCCGGGCAAGGGCCTGCTCTTCACGCTGCTGCTGGCCACCATCTTCCTGCCCGGGGCGGTGACGCTGATCCCCACCTACGCCATCTTCGCCAAGATCGGCTGGGTCGGCAGCTGGCTCCCGATCCTCGTGCCCGCGTTCTTCGCCAACGCGTACGACGTGTTCCTGTTGCGCCAGTACCTGCTCACGATCCCGCGCGACCTCGACGAAGCCGCCGCGATCGACGGCGCCGGCTCGCTCCGGATCCTGCGCTCGGTGATCCTGCCCCAGGCGTGGCCCGTGATCATCGCGGTGACGATCTTCACGTTCGTGTATTCGTGGAACGACTTCTTCGGGCCGCTCATCTACCTCGCCGGCCACGAGGAGCTGCAGCCGCTCCAGGTGGCGCTGGCGCGGTTCCATGGCATCTACTACCAGAACCCGGCGTACATCCAGGCGGGCAACCTGATGACGATGATCGTGCCGCTGCTGCTGTTCGTGATGTTCCAGCGGGTGTTCATCCGGGGCATCGTGATCACCGGCGTCGAGAAGTAGCCGGATGGCGAAGGTAACCGGCACGGCCAGAGCGGGCCGCACGGCCAGGACGGGCCGCACGGCCAGGACGGGCCGGGCCAAGGCCGGCGCGAGGTCCGCGCCCGCGCCGTTCCGGGTCGCGCTGACGTTCGACGCCGAGCATCCGGATCGGCCGTCGGCGGCCGGTGTCCAGGAGCGGCTGCTGGACCTCCTGGCCCGTCACGACGTGCGATCGACGTTCTTCGTGCAGGGCCGCTGGGCCGAGGCGTATCCGCGCACCGCGCGCCGGATCCCGGACGAGGGCCACCTCGTCGGGAGCCATTCCCACTACCACGCCCGGATGCCGCTGCTGAACGTGCGCGGCCTGCGCTCCGACCTCGCGGATGCGCAGCAAGCCGTCCTCGACGCGAGCGGGGCTGACCCGCGGCCGTGGTTCCGTTGTCCGTTCGGGGCCGGCGCGACGGACGCGCGGGTCCAGCGCATCGTGCGCGAGGCGGGCTATCGGCACGTGGGCTGGCACGTCGCCGGCATCGACTGGCCGGTCGAGCGGACCGGCAAGGACGTCGAGGAGCAGATCGTGGCCGGCGCGCTCGCCCACGGCGACGGGACCGTGGTGCTGCTGCACACGTGGCCGGATCGAGCCGAGGGCGCCATCCCGGGCGTCATCGCCCGGCTTCGGGACGCCGGCGCGGCGTTCGTCCGGGTCGACGAGCTGCCGGACGAGCTCATCCCCGAGATCGAGGTGGACGACGCGGTCTTCGTCCCGTCCGCGCCGACGACAGCGGCGCCGACCGCGTGACCGCGGCGGGTGCCGGCGCGCGGGCGGCGGTCCTCGCGGTCGATGGCGGCAATTCCAAGGCAGATCTCGCCCTCGTCGCGGCCGACGGGACGCTCCTCGCCGCGGTCCACGGGCCGTCGATCTCGCACCAGGCGGTCGGGCTCGAGACGGGCATGGCGAACCTCGAGGCGCTGGCGCGGCGTGCGGCGGACGCGGCGGGCCTGGCGCGCGATCTGCGGCCGATCGCGGAGCGGGCCGTGCATTGCCTTGCCGGTGCGGACTACCCGGAGGACGTCCGCCTCCTGCAACGGGCCATCCGCGCGCTCGGGCTGAGCACGACGCTGGAGATTCGGAATGACACGTTCGGTGCCCTGCGCGCCGGGACGCACCGGCCGTGGGGCGTGGTGCTCATCTGCGGCCGCGGCGTGAACGGCGCGGGCGTGGCGCCGAACGGGAAGACGATCCGGTTCGACGGGGTCGGCACGTACAGCGGCGACTGGGGCGGTGGGGGTGGCATCGGGCTGGCGGCGATCGCCGCGGCCGTCCGCGGCCGCGACGGGCGGGGTCCGCGGACGCGCCTGGAGCGGGACGTGCCCGCCTTCTTCGGCGTGGCGTCACCGCCGGCGATGACGAAAGCGCTGTACCTCGAGCAGATCCCGCGCGGGCGGATCACCGAGCTCGCGCCGCTCGTGTTCCAAGCCGCGGCCGATGGCGATGGCGTCGCCCGCGGGATCCTCGACCGGCTGGCCGACGAGCTGGTGGCGATGGCCACCGCGCTGATCCACCGGCTGCGGCTGGCCCACCTCGATCCCGAGGTCGTGCTCGCCGGCGGCGTGTTCCGGAATCAGGACCAGGCGTTCCACGATCGACTGGAGGCCGGGATCCACGCCGTTGCGCCGCGCGCCGAGCTGCGGCGGCTGGCGGCGCCGCCCGTGCTCGGCGCGGCCCTGATCGGGTTGGACGCCGCGACGGACGGCGGCTCGACCCCGCCAGGCGCCGAGGCCAGGCTCCGTCGCGCGCTGGAGACCTGGGCCGGCGCCGCGTGAAGGACGAGCGGTGACGCTCCTCGACGAGATCCGCGAGCAGCCGGACGCTGCGGCACGGTTCCTGGACCGCCAGCTCCCGCGGCTCCCGGCGATCGCCGCCGCGGCGCGACGTCACGCTCCGAAGCTCGTGCTCATCGCGGCCCGCGGCTCCTCGGACCACGCGGCGATCTACGCGCAGTACGTCCTGGGCATCCGCAACGGGCTGCCCGTCGCCCTCGCCGCGCCCTCGATGTTCTCGCTGTTCGCCGCGCCGCCGCGCCTCGCCGACGCGCTCGTCATCGGCATCTCCCAGTCGGGCCAATCGCCGGACATCGTGGCCGTGCTCGAGGAAGCGAAGCGCCAGGGTGCGCCGTCGATCGCGATCACGAACACGGAGGGCTCGCCGCTCGCGGACGCGGCGGATCACGTGCTTCTGCTCGGAGCCGGCGAGGAGCGGGCCGTCGCGGCCACGAAGACGTACACGACCGAGCTGCTGGCGATCGCGGCGCTGTCCGCCTCGCTCGTACGGGCGGCGACGATGCCGAGCTCGATGCACGTCCAGGCAGAGGCGGAGCTTCGTGCCGTGCCCGCCGCCATCGCGGTGGCGCTGCAGACGGAGGACGCTGCACGCGACCGCGCCGGACGTCTGGCCTGGAACGAGCCGCGCGCGATCGTGCTCGGGCGCGGGTTCGAGTACGGCACCGCGCGCGAGATCGCGCTGAAGCTCCAGGAGCTGGCGCAGGTCCTGGCCCACGCCTGGTCGTCGTCGGACTTCGAGCATGGCCCGCTCGCGCTGCTGGAGCCGGGCTTCCCGGTCATCGCGATCGTCTCGGACGACGTCGCGGGCGCCGCGCTCGTGCCGCTCCTCCATCGGCTGCGCGACGAGCACGGTGCGGACCTCGTCGTCCTCAGCCGGCGTGCCGACACGGCGGCCTTCGACCCACTCCCCCTGCCCGCCGGCGCTCCCGCCTGGCTGGCGCCGATCTCCTCGATCGTGCCCGGCCAGCTCCTCGCCTACCACCTCGCCCGTGCGCGCGGCCTCGACACCGAGCATCCGCGCGCGATCGCCAAGGTGACCCGGACCCGCTGAGCGAGCCCGGATCCGCTGAGCGAGCCCCGGCCCGCTCGACCCGCCGGTGCGCCGCCGCGCCGGTCCCGATTCGAAACGAATTCCCGCGGCATCCATATCGTGTGCAGGCAGTGATGAACGGCGAACCGCTTCGCGCGATGGTGGCCCGTGCCGCCCGCGGCGACGAGATCGCGTTCGCGCGCATCGTGGCCGAGCACCACGACGACATGGCTCGCGTCGCGTACGTCATGTGCGGCGAGGTCGATCTCGCCCAGGAAGCGGTCCAGTCCGCCTGGACGAAGGCCTGGACGCGGCTCGATACGATCCGCGAGGCGGACCGGCTCAAGCCCTGGCTCGTGTCCATTGCCGCGAACGAGGCAAAGCAGCTCGTGCGCAGCCGGTCACGCCGGCGCGTCCGCGAGATCCCGATGCCCGAGAGCCCGGCGGACGGGCCCGAGCCGTTCGCGACGAACCGCATTGGATCCGATCCGGCCGATCGCGTCGTCGACCTCGACCTCGCGGCGGCCCTCATGACCCTCGACGACACCGACCGGACGCTGGTCGCCCTGCGCTATGCGGCCGGCCTGACGTCCGACGAGATCGGCCGCGTCATCGGCATGACCGGCGGCGGCGTCCGGGCTCGCCTTGCCCGACTCCTCGACCGACTTCGAAGGGAGCTCCACGATGACGACCCAGCCTGACGACCCGATCGATGCGGCCGAGGCGCAGTTCGCGCGCCGGGTCCGCGATTACACGCAGCCGGCGGTCGTGCCGGTCGACCACGCCCGGATCGCGGCGACCGCGAGCGGCGGCGGCTCGCGCGGATCGCGCGCCGGCGGTGGCCGCTTTGCGTGGCTCGCGCTCGGTGCCGCCGCCGTCGCGGGGGTCGCAGCGGTCGTGTTCCTCCTGCGGACCCCGAGCAACCCGAACGTCGGTGCTGCGACGGCGACCGTGCCCGGCGCGGCGATGGAGGGCTGCACCGCGAGCGTCCTCGAGGCCACGGTCGGCAGCTGGGAAGGCGCCGCCGGGCACCGGATCGGCACGCTGACCCTCACCAACACCGGCGGCGCCGCGTGCGTCCTGTCGGGCACGCC
>DASSHR010000323.1:0-1240 GCA_035692745.1 Candidatus Limnocylindrales bacterium
CTCACCGAGCCGCAGCGCCGTTTCGATGGAGTCCGCGAGCCGCGGCCGGTCCGGATCCTCGAGGGCGGACTTCGTTTCCGGGTCGATCGGCCGGCCGAGCCCGTCCCTCTCCGTCCAGCCCTCCGGCAGCTCCGCCCGGCGAACGATGAAGCGGTCGACGACGACCTCGATCGAGTGCCGCTTGTACTTGTCGAGGGTGGGTGCATCGGTCAGGTCGTACTGCTCGCCATCGACGCGGACCCGGACGAAGCCCTGTTTCCGCGCCGCCTCGAAGATCCGATCGCCCTCGGTCTTGCGGTCCTTGATGAGCGGACCGAGCACGAGGAGGCGGGTGCCCTCGGGCATCTCGAGCACCTGGTCGACGATCTGCTGGACCGTCTGGCGCTCGATCGGATGGCCGTTCGGGCAGTGCGGGATGCCGATCCTGGCGAAGAGCAGGCGCAGGTGGTCGTAGATCTCGGTGACCGTCCCGACGGTGGACCGCGGGTTGCGACTCGCGCCCTTCTGGTCGATCGAGATGGCGGGGCTCAGGCCGTCGATCTGGTCGACGTCGGGCTTCTCCATCTGGCCGAGGAACTGGCGCGCGTAGGCGCTCAGGCTCTCGACGTACCGGCGCTGGCCCTCGGCGTAGATCGTGTCGAACGCGAGTGACGACTTGCCGCTTCCGCTCAGGCCGGTGATGACCACGAGCTGATCCCGCGGGAAGCTCACGTCGACGTCCTTGAGGTTGTGCTCGCGCGCGCCGCGCACGACGATCTGATCCTGGGGCACGGGCCGATTGTACCCGTTCGAAGCGAAACCGAACAGGCGTTCTCGCTCGGGCGGTCGGCACATCCCGGGCTCGCGTTCCTCAGGGGAACAGGTTCCGCGCCCGCGGCGCTCGTGCGTTCATGGCAGGAACGCATCCACCGGATTCGGCCGCCGCAGAACCTCAGAACCCCCTGATCATGTCGTGTTGTTCCCACCAGGAACGGACCGCGCTCGGATCCCCGCGAAACCTGTTCCTCACAGGTAAGCGACAGGTGACCGGCGGATAAGGCGGTGACGCTTCACTCCGGCGATGCCACCCAGCCAGGGACACGCTCGAGCCGCAGCGCATATGGAGGCAGCTGTTCGCGCGCGCATCGCCGAGGACCTCGAGCGACTCCTGGCAGACAGCGGCATGAGCGCCGCTGTCCTCGCCAACGCAGCCGGCATTTCGCACGCGTTCGTCTCGAAGATCCTCGCCAAGACGGCGAGG
>DASSHR010000324.1:0-3128 GCA_035692745.1 Candidatus Limnocylindrales bacterium
GACAGGGTCTCGAACGGCGCCGCCTTCGTGACCGTCTCCAGCAGGTCCGCCACGGTCCACGGATCCATCACCGTCATCGCGACGAGCTGCTGCGCCAGCACGTCGAGGGGATTCCTCGGCATCACCGTCGTCTCGATCGCGCCCTCGTGCATCCTCCGGACGACGACCGCGGACTCGAGGAGATCACCGCGGAACTTCGGGAACAGGACGCCCTTCGACGGCTCGCCGACCTGGTGCCCGGCGCGCCCGACCCGCTGCAGTCCGGACGCCACGGACGTCGGCGATTCGACGAGCACGACGAGATCGACGGCACCCATGTCGATGCCGAGCTCGAGGGAGGACGTCGCCACGAGCGCCGGGATCCGACCGGCCTTCAGGTCCTCCTCGATGCGCAGTCGCTGCTCGCGGGCGATCGAGCCGTGGTGCGCGAGCACGAGCTCCTCGCCCGCCAGCTCGTTGAGTCGCTGCGCCAGCCGCTCTGCCAGCCGCCGCGAGTTCGTGAAGATGATCGTGCTGCGGTGTGCGCGGATCAGCTCGAGCAGCCGCGGGTGGATCGACGGCCAGATCGAGGTCCGCATGTCGCCCGCCCCTACCGGTCCGCCGGGTCGCTCGTCGTGCGGCACCACCTCGCCGAGCCGGGCCATGTCCTCGACGGGGACGATGACCTCGAGCTCGAGCGCCTTCCGGCTCCCCGCATCGACGATCTCGACCTCGCGCCCGGGCCCGATGCCACCCAGGAACCGCGCGATCGTCTCCAGCGGTCGCTGCGTCGCCGACAGGCCGATTCGCTGCATCGGCGGCGCGTCGGCCGGGCGGAGGCGCTCCAGCCGTTCCAGCGACAGGGCGAGATGCGCCCCGCGCTTCGTGCCCGCGATCGCGTGGACCTCGTCGATGATCACCGTCTCGACGCCCCGCAGCGCCTCGCGCGCCGCCGACGTGAGCATCAGGTACAGGCTTTCCGGGGTCGTGACGAGGATGTCCGGCGGGCGCCGGGCGAGCTCGCGCCGCTGCTCCGCGGGCGTGTCGCCGGTCCGGCCCGCGATCGAGATGGATGGCTCCCGCTCACCCAGCCGCTGTGCGGCGAGGGCGATCCCGTGCAGCGGTGCGCGCAGGTTCCGTTCCACGTCGTAGGTGAGCGCCTTGAGCGGCGAGACGTACAGCACGCGCACGCTGCCCGGTGCCTCGCGCGTGGGCGCCGGCGACGGCTCGCGCGCCAGCCGGTCCAGGCACCACAGGAACGCCGCCAGGGTCTTGCCGGAACCGGTCGGGGCGTGGATGAGCGTGTGGCGGCCGCTCGCGATCGACGCCCAACCGCCGGCCTGCGCGGGCGTCGGCGCCTCGAACGCGGACTCGAACCAGGCGCGGACCGGCGGTGAGAAGGGCGCGAGCGGATCGGTGTCGACGGTCGCTCTCACGGGACCCGGAATTCTACCGCGCCGCGCTCATTTCGAACAGCCGTTCGATCTGCGTTGGGCCCCCGGGTCGGGCCGCAGGTCCCGGCCCCTTCGGGCCATTGGACCCTCCTGGTTGACCAATGGGAGGACGATATTTGGAACAGTTCGGGAGACCCTTCCCGAGAGCGTGAGTGGAGCAAGGAAGGACAACGAGATGTCCGCTCTTCGTCGATACGTGGTGCCGCTGGGCGTGATTGCCGCGGCGCTCGTCCTGTACATCGAGGCCCCGTGGGACGTGGTCGGCCTCGGCTCGATCGCGCCGTCGAAGGACCTGGAGACGATCCTGTCGCTCGTCTTCTGGATCCTGGCGATCGTGATCGCGTTCACCCTGTTCGAGGACCGCAAGGAGCCCGGCGCCACGGTCGTCGAGGTCGAGGGGCCCGCCGTCTCGCGGTACCTCTTCAGCAACACGCGGGCAGGCCTGCTGTGGCTCCCGATCCGACTGTTCGTCGGGTTCTCGTTCCTCGAGGCCGGCCTGCACAAGCTCTTCCCGGCCGGCAAGGCCATCGGCGCCGGCTGGCTCGACGGCGGATCGGCCCTCGCCGGCTTCTGGCACGGCGCGGTGGCGATCCCGGAGGCGCCCGGCCGGGCCGCGATTACCTTCGAGTGGTACCGCGACTTCCTCAACCTGCTGATCAACAACGACGCCCAGACGTGGTTCGCCTACCTCATCGTGTTCGGTGAGATCGCGATCGGGCTGGGCCTGATCTTCGGGGTCCTGACGGGCTTCGCGGCCTTCTTCGGGGCGCTGATGAACATGTCCTTCCTCCTCGCGGGCTCCGCGTCGACGAACCCCGTGCTCTTCGCGCTGGGGATCGGCCTGATCCTCGGCTGGCGCGTCGCGGGCTGGTACGGCGTCGACCGGTGGCTCCTCCCGAAGCTCGGCGTCCCGTGGCATGCCAGGGTCGTCGAAGGTCACGGAGCGATGAAGCCCGCCGCGATGACGAGCTGATCCTCACCCGAGCCGGGAGGGCCGGTCTGCACCGACACCGACCTCCCTCGCTCCCCGACCGCCCGGGCTTCGGCCCGGGCGGTCGGCGTTTTCCGAGCGTCTAGGCGTCGCCCCGCCGGTTGAGCAGGGGCAAGGCGCGCGCCAGGACGTCGTTGGCGATGTCGGCCGCGCGACCGTCCAATCGATCATCCATCGCGGTTCGCGGCTCGCCCGCGTTCGGCGCGTCGTCGAGTGTGAGCGGGATCGGCGACTGGCCGTGCTGCTCGGCATCGGCCGCCCATCGTTCCCGCCAGGCGGCATCGAGCTCGACAAGCGCGCTGGCGTGCGACTGCGCGAGCCAGACGTGCGCCCACGTGCGCGGCACCACGCGGTACACGTCGTAGCCGCCACCGCCGGTCGCGAGCCACCGGCCGCCGGTGTGGAGGTGCGCAAGCCCGTCGGCGAGGTGGGCGGCGCGGCCCATCGCCGTCGTCGTGACCCGAAGGTGGGCGAGCGGATCCCAGGCGTGCGAATCCGCGCCGTGCTGCGTGACGAGGATCTCCGGCCGGAAGGCGGCGGCCAGCGGCGGCAGCACGATCTCCAGCGCCTCCACCCAGCCGAGCTCGCCCGTGCCCGGATCCAGCGCGATGTTGACCTTGGAGCCCTCGGCGCCGGGACCGCCGAGCTCATCGGCGAAGCCGGTGCCCGGGAACAGGGAGAAGCCACTCTCGTGGATCGAGACG
>DASSHR010000325.1:0-2914 GCA_035692745.1 Candidatus Limnocylindrales bacterium
CGCGTCTCCGTGAGCAGCTGGCCGCGGTAGCCGATCAGGCCGCGAACCGGGAGCACGTACTCCAGGCGGACGCGACCGTCCGCGTCGGTGGACATCTGCTCGAGGCGGCCCTTGCGGCCGGCGAGCGCGCCCTGGACTTCGCCGATGTACTCCGGCGGAATGTCGACGGTGATCCGCTCGTATGGCTCCTGCGGCCCGTCCGGCGTCTCGTGGAGGATGACCTCCGGTCGTGATGCCGTGAGCTCGTAACCCTCGCGCCGCATCTGCTCGATCAGCACGGCCAGCTGAAGCTCGCCACGGCCGCGGACCTCGAAGGTGTCGCCGGAAACCGTCGGGTACACCTCGATCGAGACGTTGCCGAGGATCTCGCGATCGAGGCGCGCCTTGATCTGCCGCGACGTGACGTACTTGCCCTCGCGTCCGGCAAGCGGCGACGTGTTGACGCCGAAGGTCATGCGCAGCGTCGGCGCATCGACATCGAGGCGCGGCAGTGGCCGGGGATTCGCGGGATCCGTGATCGTGTCGCCGATCGTGACGTCCGGCAGCCCCGCGACCGAGACGATGTCGCCCGGCCCGGCTGCCTCGATGTCGACGCGGTCGATGCCGTGCGCGGTCTGGAGCGCGGTGACATTCCCGCTAATCGTGATCGTGCGGCCGGGCTCGACCGCTCCGGCGGTGTCGTCCGCCTCCTCGCGCAGCACGCTGATCCGCTGGCCCATCCTGATGGTGCCGTTCCGGATCCGTCCGACGGCCATGCGCCCGACGTACTCGTTCGCGCTGAGGTTCGTGACCAGGAGTTGCAGCGGGTGGCCGGGCTCGTGGCGGGGCGCCGGGGTGACCTCGATGAGCACGTCGAAGAGCGGCTTGAGGTCCATGCCCGGCTGGGCGAGGTCGCGCGTGGCGGTGCCGGTCTTGGCGTTCGTGTAGACGACCGGGAAGTCGATCTGGTCGTCATCCGCGCCGAGATCGATGAAGAGCTCGTAGACCGCGTCGAGGACCTCCGCGGGCCGTGCGTCGCCACGGTCAATCTTGTTGATCGCGACGACCACCGGCAGGCGGCGAGCCATCGCCTTCTGGAGCACGTACCGGGTCTGGGGCAGCGGGCCTTCCGCCGCGTCCACGAGGAGGAGCACGGAATCCACCATGAGCAGGGAGCGCTCCACCTCGCCGCCGAAGTCGGCATGGCCGGGCGTGTCGACGATGTTGAGGCGGATGCCCTCGTAGTCGACGGTTGTCTGCTTCGCCAGGATCGTGATGCCCTTCTCTCGCTCGAGGTCGCCGCTGTCCAGGACGCGGTCCACCACGGCCTCATTGGCGCGGAAGGCGCCGGTCTGGCGGAGCATCGCGTCGACGAGCGTGGTCTTGCCGTGATCCACGTGGGCCACGATGGCGAGGTTGCGGAGCTGGTCGCGAACGGCGGTCTCGGTCATGAGCCGGCGGATTGTGTCACGGCAGCCGCTGATAGCATCGCGCGGTGACCGTTGCCGCCGTGATCCTGGCTGCTTCGCCGGAGTCGGCGCTTGCCGATGCGGACGGCGTGCCGCGGATTCGCCGGGTGGTCGATGCCGCGTGGTCGGGTGGCGCCTTGCCGATCGTGGTCGTCTCGTTCGATCCGGATGGGCAGGTTGCCGCGGCGCTCGCCGGCGCCGCTGTCACGCTGGCCGAGCCCGTGCCGCCACCGGCCGGGGCGCCCCTCGCCCAGATGCGACGGGGATTCGAGGTCGCCCGGGGGATCGTCACCGGCATCGACGGCGCGTTCATCTGGCCGACGCGGATGGGCTGGGTGAGCCCCGAGACGATCACGTCGATGATCGAGGCGCATGGCCTGGATCGCGCATCCCTGCTCCAGCCGACGTTCGAGGGAGCGACGGGGTGGCCCGTGCTGCTCCCCCTCGACGGGATCGCGGCGCTTGCGTCGGTGGCGGCGGATCGCATGCCGCACGACATCATCGACGACGTGATCGGTGGCGGCCTGCCCGTGCGCCAGATCGACCTGGGCGATCCGGGGACGACCCACGACGGATCGATTCCGAGAACGGAGCTCCCGCCCTATGTCGGCCCGACCGAGCCGGTCACGCACCACCGGCACGAATGGGGCTCGGAGATCAGCGACGCGCCCGAGGAGAACCCGCTCGAAGGCCCGGCCCTGGCGCCCTACGACCAGGCCTAGCGGCCGTCTCCCGCGCGCACCGTGGCCCAGCCGCTGCGACGCCTACCTCCCGCGCGCCACGGCACTGGGCCGCCGGCGCGCTCGAGCGGCTCACGACCGATCGCTCGCCGTCACCATTCGCAGGTCAGCGGCACGTCCGCGTGCCACAGCCCAAGGTGCACGTACGACGCCATGATCCGAAGCGGCTGGTCGCCCGGCGCGGGCTCGCGGGCCCGATCGAGATCGAGCTCGATGCGCCCGGGGCTGATGCCGCGCTCGTCCAGCTGCACGCCCCACTGCCAGGAACCCCGCGACTGGGCAGCCACGGCGTTGCCCATCTCGATGCTCGGGAACGCGCGCCGGCCGTCGTAGATCCCAGGCTCGGTGGGCACGGAGGGGCCGAGAAAGTAGAGCGGCCGGCCCTGCGCGTCGTCGCCGGTCCAGCCGATGACCACCACGTCCAGGCCGCTCGGGACAGGGGAGCCCTTCGTCCAGGCCCAGGCGTAGGTGACGTGGATCCGCGCCGGCGGCTGCCCCGCCGTCGTCCCCAGGCTCTGGCCGGGTCCACCGCACGACGCCACGACGGAGCCCGTGATGTCCCCCTGCTGGACGTCGAGCGCGCCACCCCAGTCGAAGACCTGCTTCGCGAAGACCATCGTCGCGAGCAGCGGCGTCACCAGGATGAAGGCGAGCACGGAGAGGAGGCGCGGCCACGGGATCGGGCGGACGCCGGGCTTGCCGAGCAGTGCCCAGCCGGCGACGACG
>DASSHR010000326.1:0-3559 GCA_035692745.1 Candidatus Limnocylindrales bacterium
CCCGGGGACCGGGCCGCGTCGTCGGGCAGGTAGAAGTCCTTGCGGAGCGGGAAGCTGGTGTAGTCCGCCGGCATGTAGATGCGCCGCAGGTCGCGGTTGCCCTCGAACACGATCCCGAACATGTCGTACGTCTCGCGCTCCATCCACTCGGCGCCCTGCCAGAGGAACGTGGCCGAGGGGACGCGCGGGTCGTCGCGCGACAGGCCCTCCGCGATCACGCGAAGCCAGTCGTTCGAGGTCGCGCTCCACAGGTGATAGACGACCTGCATCTCCGTGCCCGTGTCGACGCCGGCGAGGTCGGCGAGCATGACGAAGGCGAGGTCCGGCTCGTCGTGGAGCGCACGGAGGACGGCGACCACGTCGCCCGCCCCGATCCGGATCTCGGTCTGGTCGTGGCGCTGGCGTGCCGGCCCGTGGAGCACGGGCGCGAAGCGCGCCTCCAGCCGGCGCGCGAGGGCTCGATCCATCGTCAGATCCCGGCCGGGACGGTTGGGCCGATCGCCCGCTCCGGCCAGTGGCCGCGGCGATCCTTGACGAGCTGCTGGAGCTTCATCATCCCGAAGATGAGGCCTTCGGGGCGGGGCGGGCAGCCGGGCACGTACACGTCGACGGGCATGATCCGATCGATGCCCTCGACCGTGGAGTAGGAGCGCTTGTAGCGGCCGCCGGAGCACGTGCAGTCACCCATCGCGACGCACCACTTCGGCTCCGGCATCTGCTCCCACAGGCGCAGCAGGGGGCCGGCCATCTTCGTGGTCAGGGTGCCGGCGACGATCAGCACGTCGGCCTGGCGCGGGCTGGCCCGGAACGGGAACGCGCCCCACCGGTCGATGTCGTTCTTGCTCGTGGCGAAGGACATCATCTCGATCGCGCAGCACGCGAGGCCCGAGAGCAGCGGCCACAGGCTGTTGGCGCGGAGCAGGTCGAGGACGTAGTCCGCCTTGGTCGGGATGACCTCGAGGATGCCGGACCAGCGGGCGTCGTCGTGGCGTCCCGCGTCCGTCGCACCGAACTCGGCAAGGTGCGTGACATCCGCCGGCTGGCCGCCGTTGTAGGCGGCGGGGTCGGCCGGCGCCCAGAGCGAGTTGCCAAGGACAATCGGCTGCGCGACCGCGGTGGAGCCGGGCACGACGAGCGCGGCCGGCTCGTTGCCGGTCTGGTCGGAGCTCATCGGGGCAGTTCGCGTGTCGTCGGTCATCGTCCAGGTCCTCGCCAGCTGAGCACGCCCTTCCGCCAGGCGTACGCGAGCCCGAAGAGCAGGATCCCGACGAACACCAGCATGCTCGTGAAGAGGCTCATCTGGTCGACCGCCGGGTCGCGAAAGATCAGCGCCCAGAGGTAGATGAAGACGACCTCGATGTCGAAGGCCACGAACAGCAGGGCGTAGATGTAGAACGACAGGCCGAAGCGGCCGTGCGTGTCACCGTACGTGTCGATGCCGGACTCGTACGGCAGGCCCTTGTGGACGTCGCCGCGATTCCGGTGAGAGATCAGCCATGCCGCGCCGAAGGTCAGGAACGTGAACGACCCGGCGGCGAAGGCGAACCCGATGATGTACCAGATCCCGGTCAAGCCATCCTCGCTCCGTGCCCGCTCCGGCGTGGACGCTGGCACCTCGATCCGTTGGCGGATGTTCGTGGCATTCGCGACCAACCGTCCGGAGACGGCCGTCGCCCGAGGTCATTCTACCGATCCGGCCTCGCGGTCGCCTCGCTCGCCGAAGGGACCCCGTCAAACCCCGGAAGTCGGGTGCCCGGCGGCAGCCCGCGACCGAACGCGAGCACGGCAAAGGCGCCCGTGGCCCGCGGGTCGAGCATGCGCATGAGCGCCGATCGCGCCTCGACGTAGGAGGCCAGCGTCGTCGTTGGATCCGACTGCAGCCCGACCAGCAGCTCGCCCGCCTCCAGCGCGGCCAGGAACGGTCCCTGCGTCGTGCGCCCGATCCGGTCGAGCCCGGCGGCGCGCGCCGCCCGTTCGACCGCCGTCAGGTCGACATGGGCCGTGAGGTCCTGCCGGCCGATCGCGACGAACGGATCTGCGTGGACCCGATGCCGGTGGTACGCCCGCAGCGTGCTGCCGCGAGCCGGCTCGTAGAGCTGCCCCGCGGGGTACCCGTAGTCGATGAGGAGGGCTACGCCACGCTCGAGCGGGGCGGTCGCCACGGCAAGCCAGGCGTCGATCTCGAGGCAGATCTCGGCGGGCTGGCCCTCCTGCAGCGCGATGCCCTCCGCCGCCAGGCGGGCCGCGAGCGCGAGCGTCGACGGGGCTGCGAGCACCGTGTCGAAGGTCGCGGCGTTCGCGGCGTTCGCGGCGTTCGCGGCGTCCCCGGCGTTCGCGGCGTCCTCAAGGTCCACGCCCGGCCCGAGGGTCACGAAGCGCTCGAAGAGGGCACCGTCGGGGCCGCCTTGGACCCGGTGGACGGGGAGCGCGTCCAGGAGCTCGTTGGCGATCACGGCGCCGGGCGCCGGCGTCGCGTCGGCGTCGGCGTCGCGCAGGTACGTCGCGAGGCCGGCATCGGCCAGGCGAGCCTCGAGTGCCTGCCGCCGGGCCGGAGCGACGTCGACGGCCTGGTACTCGACGGCGTCGAGGAGGGCCGACGCCGATCGCCGGAGGCCGTCGAGGATCCCGACAGCGAGCGCGCCCGTGCCCGCGCCGTGCTCCCGAACGACGAACCGGCCCGGGCTGCCGACCGCCTTCCAGCTCGCCTCGAGGAACCGGGCGATGGACCAGCCGAAGATCGGGTGGCCCTCCGGCGCGGTCAGGAAGTCGCCGCTACGGCCGGGACCCTGCGCGGTGGTGGGACGCGCGTAGTAGCCGGCCTCGGGGTCGTAGAGGGCGAGCGCCATGAACCGCGCGAAGGTCATCGGGCCCAACGCGTTGATCTCATCGGCGATGCGGGCGACGAGCGCCGGATCGCTCGCGGGCAGCGGTGCCGTGGGGTCCAGGTCGGGGTCGCGCCGGATGCCGACGCGGATCGCCGGATCGGTCATCGCCGGCCGCTCAGCACGAGGCGCAGCCCGGGTCCGACGAGCGTGTGGCCGCCGAGGAGCACCGGGATGCGGGCATCGCGGGCGGACTCGGTCAGCGCCTGGAGCCATGGGTCCCGGATGCGCTCCGGCAGCAGCAGGTCGGACGCGAAGCGGTCCTCCGCCGGCGGCCAGCGCCGCTCGTCGGCGCCGAGGCGGTGCGCGAGCAGCACGCGCGAATCGACGATCGCGCCGTCCCCGAGCTCGGCCAGCACTGCGCCGAGGGCCGCCGGCCCGCGGTCGTCGAGCACGAGTCCCAGCACGGACCGCGGCGGCCGCGCTGCACCGCGGCTTGCCCGGAGGCCACGCTCCTCGATGAGCGCGCGCGTGCGCGAGGCCGTCCGGCGCTCCAGCCAGCGGAGCGTCCAGGCCGAGGTGCGACCGGCTGCGAGGAGCTCGGCGTGCGCGTCGGCGCTTACGACGCGCAACCGCCCGATTCGATCATGGACGGCGGCCGTGTCGATGTCGGCGGGGAGCTGCCCGCGCGTCAGGAGCACGTCCAGCGGGGAATCGAGATCGATCCCGAGGCGCCA
>DASSHR010000327.1:0-7618 GCA_035692745.1 Candidatus Limnocylindrales bacterium
TCACAGCAGACGCGGGTCGCCGTCTCGGAGCTGGAGAAGCTCGCGCTGCGCCACGATGCAGGCGAGCCGGTCACGGTCGCGGACGTGCAGGCGCTCGTCGCGGAGGCGGTGCCAGGATCGATGTGGGCGTTCGTCGATGCGGTGGGCATGCGCCAGCGCGGTCGCGCCCTTGAGCTCCTCGAGCGCCTCATCGAGGACAAGCCGGCGCCGGTGCTCCTCGCGGTGCTCCACCGGCGGCTCCGCGAGCTCATCGAGGTGCAGGATCGGCTGGAGCGGGGTGAATCACCGGGCTCGCTGGTGCGCTCGATGCGGCTCGTCCCGTTCCGCGCCGAGACGCTGGCGCGTCAGGCGAAGGGTTGGAGCGGCCGCGAGCTCGATGGCGCGCTGGACGGCCTCGTGGACCTCGACGCGCAGGTGAAGGGGGTCGGCGGGCGGCGCTCGACGGACGCGCGGGATCGCCTCGCGTTCGATCTCTGGATCACCGATCGGGTCGCCCCCGGCTGAGCCGAGGGAGGTGCGAGCCGGTGGGTCACCGCCGGGCGCCGGTCACATGGACCAGGCGCGCTCCTGCAGGACGAGATCGCTCTCGATCGCGAACGTGCACCGGCCGGGCCCGAGATCGAGCAGCTCGATCAGGTCGGGGTCGATGTACAGCTGGTGGCAGTCGGCGCACAGGCCGCCCGGGATGCCGAAGCACAGCCGCTCGCTCTGGTCGGGCAGGCGGAAGGTCGCATCGAACCGGCTGCTGATCAGCAACCGGCTGCAGGCGGGGCAGCGATCCCGTGCGGTGGACATGCCCGGATGCTGCGGCCACGCTCAGCCGCTCAATATGACCCGCAGGTACCCCGTCCCCCCGTACGCCCGCCGAGTGGCGTCCGCGCGCTGTGGGCCGCGCCCGTTCCGCGGCCCCGGTGGCTACTGCACCCGCAGGATCGTCTTCGCCTCCGACCACGCGCGCTCGAGCTGGTAGTAGTCGCGCTCCGGCGGCGTGAACACGTGCAGGACGACGTTGCCGAAGTCTACGAGCACCCAGTGCGACGCCGCCGTCCCCTCGCGCCCGAAGGCATGGACCTTCTCGTCGCGCATGCCCGAGATCACGCCGTCGGCGATCGCGTCGAGCTGCCGCTCCGAACCGCCCGAGGCGATCACGAAGTAGTCGGCGACGGTCGTCAGCCCGGTCAGATCGAGCAGGACGATGTCGGCCGCCTTCTTGTCCTCGGCGAGCTCGACGATGCGCCGCGCCAGCTCGATCGCGGGTCGATCGTCGGCGGTCGCGGTGGCGTTGCGCGCCACGTCGGTGGCGGCACGGGCGGGCAGGCCCTTCGGGTTCCGAACAGGAGCGGTCACGTGGCGGCGGTCCTCCTGGGGACGGTCAAACGGGGTCAGCGAGATCGATACAGGCCGTGGGCATCGACGTACGACGCGACGGCAGCGGGGACGAGGTAGCGGATGGTCCGCCCGGCAGCGATGCGAGCCCGGATCCCGGTCGACGAAACGCCCAGGTGCGGCGCCTCCACGTACCTGACCCGATCCTCGCGGCCGGGAAACGTCCGGGCCAGCCATGCCGGGTCCGGGGCAGCGTAGCCCTCGCGCGGAACGACCGCCACGTTGGCGGCGGCGAAGAGTCGATCAGGTTCATGCCATCCCGGGAGCTCGTGGAACGTCTCGGCCGACAGGATGACCGTGACGTCGAAGGTCGCGGCGAGGGCCTCGACGGTCTCGACCGTGTACGACGGGCCGGCGCGATCGACCTCGATGCGGCTCAGCTCGAACGAGGCGTTGTCCGCGATCGCGGCCTCGACCATGGCGACGCGGTGCGCGACATCGGTCACGTCGCCCGCGGGCTTGTGCGGCGGCGTCCCCGCCGGCACGAACAGGATCCGGTCGAGCTGCAGCGCTTCGCGGACGTCGTCGGCGATCGCCAGATGGCCGACGTGGATCGGGTCGAACGTGCCGCCCATCAGCCCGATTCGGGCTCTCGCGGCCGGGGCTCGTCGAGCGTCCGTCATCGACGCGCGCTCCAGGGCTCCGCCTCCCACGCCAGCTCGACGGCGCCGACGCGGACGGTGTCGCCCGGCTGGATCCCGGCATCCCGGAGCGCCGCGTCGGCACCGAGCCGCTCGAGGTCGCGCTGGAAGCGCTCGGCGGATTCCTCGATCTCGAAGTTCGTCTGGGCGGCCAGCCGCTCGATCCGCCGGCCGATGACGCGGAACACGCCGGTGGCCTCGCGGCGCACCGTCACGCGGTCGGGCGCGGGATCGAGGCGATGGACCACGATCCCGGACGGTTCGGGCAGCGCATCGGCAGCGTCGCCTTCGGGCAGCAGCGCGGCGAGCGCCTGACGAAGCTCGGGAATGCCGTCGCCGGGCGCGGCGGCAATCGCCACGGCCGGCAGCTGCTCGCGGGCGCGAGCCGCCTGGAAGGCCGGCCACCCGTCGACGGCGCCGGGCAGGTCGAGCTTGTTGAACGCGATGAGGGTCGGCTTGTCGAGGAGCACCGGATCGTGCGCCTCGAGCTCGTCGCGGATCACGCGGAAGTCCCACTCGGGATCGCGCGACGACCCGTCGACCACCTGCACGAGCACGCGGGTCCGCTCGACGTGGCGCAGGAACGCATGGCCGAGGCCGGCGCCGGTGCTCGCGCCCTCGATCAGCCCGGGAACGTCGGCGATGGTCGGCCGGCGGTGGTCGTCGAGCTCCAGCACGCCGAGGTTCGGCTCGAGCGTCGTGAACGGGTAGTCCGCGATCTTGGGTGTCGCGGCGGTGAGTGCCGCGAGGAGCGTGGACTTGCCGGCGTTCGGCAGCCCGACGAGCCCCACGTCCGCGATCAGCCGGAGCTCGAGCCGGACCCACTTCTCCTCGCCCGGCTCGCCCTTCTGGGCGTGCTTCGGCGCCTGGTGCGTCGAGGTGGCGAAGTGCGTGTTCCCGAGGCCGCCGCGGCCGCCGCGGGCCACCATCACGGACTGCCCGGTGGCGACGAGATCGCCGATCAGCGCGTCCGTCGCGTCGTCGTAGATCGCCGTGCCGGGCGGCACGTCGAGGATGAGGTCGTCGCCGGCCTTGCCGTGCCGTCGCGCACGCTGGCCGCCGCCGCCGGGCTCCGCCCGGAAGTGGTGCTTGTACTGGAAGTCTCGGAGCGTGGTCTGCCCGGGATCGACCCGCAGCACGATGGACGCGCCGCGTCCGCCGTCGCCGCCGTCAGGGCCGCCACGGGGCACGTGTGCCTCGCGGCGGAACGTGGATGCGCCGCTCCCACCATCGCCCGCCCGGACCCAGACCTTCACGCGATCAAGAAACATCAGTCAAATCTTCGCATGGGGTCGAGCTGCTGCCGATGGCTGCGCAAGCGGGTGGCGCGCGGGCGAATCCCGGTCGCGAGCGCCGCCAGGCGGCGCAGCCGGCGTCGGCGCCGCGGGCGGGATTGCCCGGAGCGACAGGACCCGCCTGGTCAGTAGTACCGCAGCGGGTTGACGAAGTAGCTGCCGCTCTCGAACGGATAGCCGACCGAGACCGCGAAGTGGCAATGCGGGCCCGTGGCGTAGCCGCTCTCGCCGATCTTGGCGATCTGCTGGCCTTTCGACACGCTCTGGCCGACCGACACGAGCACCCTCGAGTTGTGGCAGTACGTCGTGTACAGGTTCGAGCCGATGCTGATGGTCACCTCGTAGCCGCAGCCGGTGCTGGCCCAGCCCGCCTTCGTGACCGTGCCACCGCGCGCGGCCACGACCGGCGATCCGTACGACGCGGCGATGTCGACGCCCATGTGGCCGTAGTGGAAGTACTGGCTGATGTAGTTGCCGCCGCCGACGACGGGCCATGCCCACGAACCGCCGGTATAGCGAGGGGTGCCGGAGCCGCCGCTTCCGCTGGAGGACGGGCGCTTCGTTGGCTTGGGCGTGGGGATCGGATCGCCCTTGGCGCCCGGGAGCACGAGGACCTGGCCGACGATCAGGTTCACGTCGGTGAGCCCGTTCGTGTCCATGATGTCCATCGGATCGATCTTGTTCGCTTCCGCGACGCTGTCGAGCGTGTCGCCGACCTTGACCGTGTACACGAGGCCCGAGACGGGCGGGATGATCAGGGTCTGGCCGACATGCAGCGCGTCCTTCGAGGTGATGTGGTTCGCCCACCACAGGGTCATCATCGAGACGCCGAAGCGGCTGGCAATGCCGGTCAGCGTGTCGCCTGACCTGACCGTGTACTTCTGCATGAGGCTCGACGCCGACTGGACGGTCGTGTCGACCGCGACCGGCTTGTAGAGCGTGCCGTCGTCGACGTAGCTCGTGGGCGAGTCGACGTCCGGTGCGGCGAAGTCGACATCATCGCCGGCCATCGCCGCACCACCACCGATGACCAGGCGGGCTGCCGCAGGCTGGTTGCCTTGGGCGGCGCCGACGGGCGCGACGCCCGGCGCGAGGCTGGCGCCGGCGGCGATCACGACGATGAGCCCGATCGTGAGCGGAACGGTCCGGTTGGAGGTCAGGCGGAGGGCGAGCTGCCGGCGGTAGAGGCGGCGGCGCGCGGAGCGGACACGAGTCGGTGTCGCAGCCGTGATCTGGTGTGCGAGCCGCTCACGGGAGCGGGGCGTCGGGGTCAGGACATGAGCGAGGAATCGCGCAGCGCCGATTGCCCGTCGATGGACATGTCGCGCGTTCGCGGGTCTGGTCGGTCCGCTCGCGCTGCGATCGGTCCCGTTCGAGCGGTCGCGCGCCAACAGGCGCACGATGCCGCGCACGGCATTGAGCAATACGTTCTCCTGGCGGGACGGTCCGGTGCGCGCGGCGAGCGCGGCTTCGCGGGGGGATGTGGACCGTCGCGGTCGCGATGTCTTGAGCTGGGTTCTCGTTCGCGGCCGAGCCCACTCCTCCGTGGACTGCGACGTTGCAGGGACCTTACCACGCTGCTCCGACACCCTGCAAACGGCCCATATTGGCCATCCGGCCGGGTCCGAATGGTGTTGCGCGGAGTCGACCGCCCGCGCCTACCTCGCCGTCAAGGGCCGGTCACCGCGCGTCCTGGCGCTGGACAGCGCGGCGGTCAGCGCACCGCCTGGCGCTCGAGCGCGCCGGCGAGCGCGATCAGCCGAAGGCGGCGGCGAGGATCGCGAGCGAGCGGACATTCGTCCGTGAGCGAGCGACCCGGAGCCGCCAACGCACGGATGATCGATGATCGCCGCCGCGCTAGGAGTCGAGGGACTTCGTCAGGCCAAGCAGGAACTGCGCGTTGTTGTCCGTCTTCGCCATGCGATTGAGGAGCAGCTCGATGCCCTCGTTGGTGCCGACGGCGGAGAGCATCCGGCGCATCGTCCACACGAGCTTGAGGGTGCCGTCCTCGAGGAGCAGCTCCTCGCGCCGGGTGCCCGAGCGCATGACGTCGACCGACGGGAAGATTCGCTTCTCGGCGAGCTTTCGATCGAGGATGAGCTCGGAGTTGCCGGTGCCCTTGAACTCCTCGTAGATCACGTCGTCCATCCGCGAGCCGGTGTCGACCAGGCACGTGCCGATGATCGTCAGCGACCCGCCTTCCTCGATCTTCCGGGCGGCGCCGAAGAAGCGCTTCGGGGGATAGAGGGCGATCGGGTCGATGCCGCCCGAGAGCGTTCGACCGCTCGGCGGGAGAGCCAGGTTGTATGCGCGCGCGAGGCGGGTGATCGAGTCGAGCAGGATCACGACGTCCCGGCCGGTCTCGACCTGGCGCTTCGCGATCTCGAGCGCCATCTCGGCGACGTGGGTGTGGTTCTCGGTCGGCTCGTCGAAGGTGGAGGAGATGACCTCGCCCTTGACGCTCCGGCGCATGTCCGTGACCTCCTCCGGTCGCTCGCCGATGAGCGCGACCATGAGCAGGATCTCCGGGTAGTTCGCGGTAATGCCGTTGGCGATCGCCTTGAGCAGCATCGTCTTGCCGGCCTTCGGCGGGCTGACGATGAGCGCGCGCTGGCCCTTGCCGATGGGATTGACGAGGTTGACCAGGCGCTGGCTCAGGTTCTTGGGGTCGTTCTCGAGGTTGATGAGCTCGTCCGGATGAACCGGCGTCAGGTCGTTGAACACCGGCCGGCTGCGCGCCGTCTCGATGTCGACGCCGTTGACGCTGTCGACGCGGAGCAGGCCCCAGTACTTCTCTTGCTCGCGCGGCGCGCGCACGGCGCCGGCGACGCGATCGCCGATGCGCAGGCCGAACCGCCGAACCTGGCTCGACGAGACGTAGACGTCCTCCGAGCTCGGCAGCAGGCCGTGCCGGCGCATGAAGCCGTAGCCCTCGTCGACGACGTCGAGGATCCCGGTCGCGTAGTCGAGGCCGGCTCGCTCGGTCTGGCGCTGGAGGATCTGGTCGACGAGGTCGTCCTTGCGATCGTCGGCGCGAGTGTCGAGCTCGAGCTCACGCCCGACCTGGCGCAGCTCGGCGACGCTCATCTCGCGGAGGTCGGCGACGTCGAGGTCGTTCCGCTCGCGGGCGGCCTCGAGCTCCTGCATCTCGTCGTATTCGGTCACCGGGGCGCGCCCGCCGCCGCCCATGGGGCCGCCACGGCGGCGGGGTCGGCGGTTGCGCTGCATGGTTCGCTGGTCTTGTCCGGCCATCTGGGTAGGGGTCACCTGCTGGGAAAGGGGTTGAACGGGATCGAACAGGTTCGAAGGGCGCCGCGACCGTGAAACGGGACTCGGGCTCGCCCACGCCAGGACGCGTCCGCGCACGGAGCGGGGTGGGGATATGCGGAGCATATGCCCGATGGCACGTTGCGTCAATGCATCGCCGCCGGCGATTCAGCTCCCCGGCGTGATGTCGCGGTCCTCCATCTCCCACGCGTGGTCGAGCGTGTGGAAGGCGGTGTGGCGGATGAGGAATGGCAGCGTGCGTGAGCGCATCGGCTTGGCGACCTTGCCCGCGTTGTAGTCGCGCATCATCGCGACGTACGCGTCGCGGTGCGCGTGCCGCGTCTCGAGCGTGAGCGGGACCGCGTCCTCCTCGATCTTCAGGCCCAGCGAGCTCGCGAAATCCAGGGTCTCGACCCGCATCACGTGGCGGACGATCGCGTCCCGTTCGCGACCACCGCCGCGGGGGCCCTTGCGGAGCTCGGGCGAGACCCGCGCGGCAACGTCGTCGAAGAGCTCCCACGCGGCGCGGAGGAGCCGGATCCGGCGCTCCAGCACGTCATCCGCGAGCGGCGCCTGTTCGGTGGCGGACGCGGAGAACGAGATGCCCCAGAAGTCGACCGAGCCAGTCCCGACGCGCTCCTCGCCGACCTCGAGCGGGCCGCCGGCGTCGAAGTCGCGGTCGAGGCCGGCGCGCCGCGCGACCTCCCGGTAGCGAGCCCGGTACGCCTCGAGCGTCGCCAGCGCCGCTTCCGCGGTCTTCGCGCCGCGGCTCCAGCCCGGCCAGTCGACGGAGTACGCCACGACCTTCCTGGCCTTGGGACCGCGCTCGATGACGATCGGGATCGGCATGCCGGCAATGGTGCGCCGATCGGTTCCCCCGTACCATTCCCGGCCCATGCCTACCAACTCCCTATCCGTCCGCGCCTTCGAGCCCGGCGACCTCGAGGCCGCCGCGGCGCTCCTCGCCGACCGCCACCGGCGCCACCGGCTCGCCGAGCCGCTGCTCGATCCCGCCTACGAGGACTCCGC
>DASSHR010000328.1:0-1195 GCA_035692745.1 Candidatus Limnocylindrales bacterium
CGGTAGGTCAGGATCGTGATGCCGCCCGGGAACGTCTTCGACTCGATGAGCTCCATGTCGTGCGACGTGCCGCTCTGCGGGAAGAGCCGCAGGCCTTCCCCGAGGATGACGGGCGAGACGCGGAAATTGAGCTCGTCGACGAGGTCGCGCTCGAGCAGCCAACGCAGCAGCACGCCGCTGCCGTGCACCTGGAGCTCATTGCCGGGCGCAGCCTTGAGCTCGCGAACCTTCGCCTCGACGTCGCCGGTGATGAAGTGGGTGTTCTGCCAGGACGACTCGGTGCGGGTGGTGGAGGGCACGTACTTCGGCTTCACGTTGATGCCGTGCGAGACCGCGTCGCCGCCGTCGTGCTCCGGCCAGTACGGCTCCCAGATGTCGAACGTCGTCCGGCCGAGCAGGAACGCATCTGCGCGCTCGAACCACTCGAGCAGCCACGGCCAGGATTCCGCGTCCGGATGGGCCGCCACCCAGCCGCCGCGATCGAACCCGCCGCGCGTGTCCTCCTGCGAGCCGCCCGGCCCCTGATAGACGCCGTCGAGGGTGATCATCATCGATGCGGTGAGCTTCATGGTCGGGCCACCTTTCGGATCAGCGCCAGCCAAGGCCCGGCGCGACGTACTTGAGGATCGACTCGATCGCGTGGGCGTTGTAGTCCACGCCGAGCTGGTTCGGGACGGTGAGCAGCAGCGTGTCGGCAGCCTGGATCGCCGTGTCCTTCGCGAGCTCCTCGACGAGCTTGTCCGGTTCGGCGGCATAGGAGCGTCCGAAGATCGCCTTCGTCTGGGCGTCGATGAAGCCGACATGGTCGGCATCCTCGTTGCCGCGCCCGAAGTACGCCCGATCACGATCGTCGACCAGGGCGAAGATGGATCGCGAGACGGACACGCGCGGCTCGCGCTCATGCCCCGCCGCCTTCCACGCCGCGCGGAAGAGCCGGATCTGCTCCGCCTGGAGCTCGTGGAACGGGACGCCGGCGTCCTCGGTCATGAGGGTGGACGACATGAGGTTCAGGCCCTGCTTCGCCGCCCATTCGGCGGTCGGGCGTGAGCCGGCCCCCCACCAGATGCGGTCGCGCAGGCCGGGCGAGTGCGGCTCCGGCCGCAGCAGGCCGGGCGGGTTGGGGAACATCGGGTTCGGGCTCGGCTGGGCGAAGCCGGCGCCCTGGATCACCTGCAGGAACACGTCGGTGTGCTGC
>DASSHR010000329.1:0-1980 GCA_035692745.1 Candidatus Limnocylindrales bacterium
GACGGCGATCGGGCCGGTGGGCGTGTCGATGCGCGTGCCGCGGGAGAGGCAGATCGGGCACGGTGGCTGCGGCGTCGGCGCCTGCTGCTCGATCGAGATCGCGCCGGTGGCGTCGATGAGGCCGGTGGTGCGCGTCCCGAGATCGGTGCCCGCGAGCGGCATCGCGGTGTAGTCGAAGCGGTACTGCCCGTTCCCGACAGGATCCATGGGGATCGAGATCGCGGCCTTCCAGAGGTGGTAGATCGACTGCTTCTGGGCGTCCGTGATCGGGCCGCTCGTGTTGATGCCGAGCCTTGCTGCGACCGCCCTGTACACGACGCCTTCCGCCACCACCTCGTCCCAGCGCGCCAGCGCGCGCTCCAGCTCCGAGCCGTGGGCGATCGGGTACTCGTCGGGATCGCAATACCAGCGCTCCCCGAGCCGGTCCATGACGACCAGTCGCAGCTGGCCCTCGTCGAACGTCGCCCCGCCGGATGGCGTCGGCGTCGGGCCGGGCACGATCGTTGGACCGGGCGACGACGACGCAGTGCCGCCGCACGCGGCGACGAGGACGGCGATCAGGAGGAGCCACGCGCGGGGTCGCATCGGGCGGGTGACGCGACGCGGCGTCATCGGGTTCCGGCGGTCAGTCCAGGGTGAACTTGTCGGGGTCCTGGTAGACGCCGGTCCGTTCCTTCTCGATCTGCATCAGCACGTCGTTGAGCAGCGTGGACGCGCCGAACCGGAAGCGCTCGGGGGTCATCCAGCGCGGCCCGAGCGTCTCGTACAGCACGACGAGGTACTGCACGGCTTCCTTCGCGGTTCGGATGCCCCCGGCGGGCTTCATCCCGATGAGCTTGCCCGTGGCCTTCTCGAAATCCCGGATCGCCTCGAGCATGACCAGCGTGACCGGCAGCGTGGCCGCGGGCTGGACCTTGCCGGTCGAGGTCTTGATGAAATCGGCGCCGGCGGCCATCGCCAGGATCGAGGCGCGGCGGACCTGGTCGAAGGTGCCCAGCTCCCCGGTCTCGAGGATGACCTTGAGGTGCGCGTCGCCGCACGCCTCCTTGACGTCGACGATCTCGTCGAAGACGGTCGCGTAGTCGCCGGACAGGAACGCGCCACGGTCGATCACCATGTCGATCTCGTCGGCACCGGCGGCAACGGCCTCGCGCGTCTCGGCGATCTTGATCGAGCGGAACGTCTGGCCCGAAGGGAAGCCGGTGGCCACGCTCGCGACCTTCACCGTCGAGCCGCGCAGCGCCTCCTTGGCGTCCTCGATGAGCGCGGGGTAGACGCACACCGCGGCGACGGACGGGATCGAGGGGTCGCCGGGCTTCGGATGCATTGCCTTCGCGGACATCGCGCGGATCTTGCCCGACGTGTCCTTTCCCTCGAGGGTCGTCAGATCCATCATCCGGATCGCGAGGTCGAGGGCCCACAGCTTCGACGCCTTCTTGATCGAGCGTTTCTTGAGCGTCTCGACGCGGAGCTCCACGCCGACCTGGTCGACCGCGGTCATGCGCCCGAGGACGGTGCCGAGCGGCCCTGGGACGCCGCTGGACCAGGCGCGCACCAGCTCACCGGCGCGTTCGCGCGAGATCGTGTCGGGCTGCCGGACGGCCATGGGAGTGGGAGGATACACCGCATGCCCGGCGGTTCCGATCAGCTCGACCAGCTCACGATGCGACTCGACGTGCCCCTGCCGAACCTGCCGGCCGGGCTTCGGCCGATGCTTGCTCGCCCGCTGCCCGAGCCCTTCGACTCCGACGCCCACCTCTTCGAGCCGATGTGGGGCGGCGCGCGGGCGCTCGCCTTGATCGGACCATCGGAGGTGCCCGGCGCCGGTGGCGTGCAGCTCGTTGCCGAGGACGGCACGCAGGGTCCGGCGCCGCTCGACCTCGCCGGGATCGCGGGTCGGGTCGCCGCGCGATCGGCCGTGCTCGACGGCGAGATCGTGGTCGTCGACGAAGCCGGACGGCTCGACGAGGACGAGCTCGC
>DASSHR010000330.1:0-2904 GCA_035692745.1 Candidatus Limnocylindrales bacterium
CTGACGAAGGAGCAACCACCACATGGGCGTGCCCAAGCGCAGGGTCTCCCACGCTCGACAGGGCGATCGGCGCGCGCACCTCGCGCTCGACCTCCCGCAGCTCGAGGAGTGCCCCCACTGCCACGAGCCGAAGCGCAGCCACCGGGCCTGCCCGAACTGCGGCTATTACGCCGGCCGGCCGGTCCTCGAGATCAAGGCCCCGAAGGAAGACGCGCCTCCCGCGCCGTAGCCTCGCAGTAGGCTGGCGCGCATGACGAAGGGCGTCCGCCTCGCGGTCGACGCGATGGGCGGTGACCACGGACCAGCCGAGGTCGTCCCGGGCACGCTCGACCACGCCGCCGCGCACCCCGAGGACCACATCCTCCTCGTCGGCGATCCCGCGCGGATCGCCGAGTTCGCGCCCACCCTGCCCGCGAACGTCGAGATCGTGGCCGCCAGCCAGGTCATCGAGATGCACGAGCACCCGGCGATGGCCCTCCGTGAGAAGAAGGATTCCTCGATCACCGTTGCGTGCGACCTCGTCCGCGAGGGCCGCGCCGACGCCGTGATGACCGCCGGCCATACCGGCGCCGCGATGGCTGCCGCGGTGCTGCGGATCGGGCGGCTGCCGGGGGTGGATCGACCCGCCCTGGCGGTCCAGATGGTTCGCGCGGGTCGACCGTTCGTCCTGCTCGACATCGGCGCCAACCCGGACTCGTCGCCCGAGAACCTCGCCCAGTACGCCCGGATGGGCGCGATCTTCGCGGAGCGGGTCGTCGGGATCCCGCAGCCGCGGGTCGCGCTCCTCTCGATCGGCGAGGAGAAGGGCAAGGGCGACGCCCGCATCCAGCGCGCCACGGAGCTCCTTGATGCGTCCGGGCTGCGATTCGTGGGCAACGTCGAGGGCAAGGACCTCGTCTCGGACATGGCCGACGTCGTCGTCACGGATGCGGTCGCCGGGAACGTGGTCATCAAGTTCTTCGAAGGCCTGTCGACGTTCATCTTTGACCTCTGGCGCGCGGAGTTCCGGCGCGGCGTCCGCGGCAGGCTCGCGTACCTGCTGCTGCGTCCCGGCATCGGCCGCATCCGGAAGGTGTTCGACTACGAGACCGCCGGCGGCTCGCCGCTCCTCGGGATCAAGGGCGGCGTGATCATCACCCACGGCCGGGCGCGCCGCCGGATGATCGGCTTTGCCTGCGCCGTTGCGGCCGACACGGCACGGACAGGCGTGCCGAGGCTCATCGCCGATGCCCTCCGCGAGGACGCCGCACCGGTTCCGTCGGCGTCCGAGACGCCTGCCGAGCCCGCCGGGGCCGAGGCGACCGCGTGACCCGGCGACGCACCGACAAGGAGGAGCCCGTGGAGCTGGTCGAGGACGACGAGCTGCCCGACGACGCGGCGATGAGCTCCGGGCCGGCGAGCGTGGAGCTTGCCGCTGATCTCTCCGTTGGTCGGGGCGTGATCGTCGAGGTCGCGCGCCTCGCCGCGCTCGAGGTTCCCGACGTCCTGCGGGTGGCACGCCGCGGCCCGCGCTGGCGCGCCGCACTTGCCGGGCCGCCGATCACGGTTCGCGTTCGTTCGGACGGCGTGCTCGTGCGCCTTCGGATCATCGCCCGGCCCGGCGCCGATCTCGCGGTGACCGGCCGGCGCGTTCGCGAAGCGGTCGGTCGGGCTGTGGAGCGGCTCCTCGGCCTCGAGGTCCGCGAGGTCAGCGTCCTCGTCGACGGCGTCGGAACGTAGTGGCCGGCAAGGCTGCAGACGGCGGCTCGGGCGACCGGATCCGATCGCTTCGCGCGGGCCGCCGAGAGGCCCTCGCGGCGGTGTTCGAGGCGGACTTCGGCCAGCGCACCCCGGTCGCGGTCCTGGAGCGCGACCTGGCCTCGGTGGAGGCGGACCCGGGGGCCGCGGCGCTCGCCCGTGGGATCGTCGGCGCGGTGGTCACGAACCGGGTCGACATCGATGCCCGAATCGAGCGTTCCGCACCCCAATACCCGGTCGTCCAGCTGGCCCGGATGGACCGTTCCCTGCTCCGATGCGCGCTCGGTGAGGTGCTATATTCGGCCACGCCGGCCCGGGTGGCCATCGCCGAGTGGGTCGAACTGGCCCGGATCTACAGTGGTGACCCGATGCGACGCCTCATGAACGGCGTCCTCGGGCGGATTGCTCGCGAGACGGAAGCCGATCAACCGACCAGCCCCGGAGGAGAGAGCCAGTGGCCAGCACCTACGACCGCCTCAAGAAGATCGTCGTCGAGCAGCTCGGCGTCGACGAGGACGAAGTCAAGCCCGAGGCGTCGTTCGTCGACGACCTGAACGCCGACTCGCTCGACCTGGTCGAGCTGATCATGAGCCTCGAGGAGGAGTTCGGAACGGAGATCTCGGACGAGGATGCCGAGAAGATCCGGACCGTCGGTGATGCCGTCGAGTACATCGACGAGCGGAACACCTGACCGGGGTCTGAGCCCCGCCTCGCGGATCGCACGCCGAGATCGTGGAGCGCGCCGAGCACCTCGCCGAGCGGCTCGGGCTCCCGATCCACGACCGAGCGCTGCTCGGCCAGGCACTGACCCACTCATCGTGGCTGCACGAGCACCCCGCCGACGGTGCCGGCCACAACGAGCGACTCGAGCTCCTGGGCGACGCGGTCATCGACCTCGCGATCTCCGACGCGCTGTTCGCCCGACATCCCGATGACGACGAAGGCCTCCTGTCCGCGCGCCGCGCGGCGATCGTGAGCGCCGCCGGCCTGTCCGTCCTCTCCGACCGGCTCGGCCTCGGTGACCTCGTGCTCGTCGGCGAGGGCGAGGCCGCGAGCGACGCCCGGCATCGGGGATCGCTGCTGGCCTCGACGTTCGAGGCCGTCGCGGGCGCCCTCTACCTCGACCAGGGCTGGGATGTCGTCCGCGAGTGGCTGCTCCGGCTGGCC
>DASSHR010000331.1:0-3050 GCA_035692745.1 Candidatus Limnocylindrales bacterium
TTGGTATCCTCCGCCGCGGAGAGGTGCCGGAGTGGTTGAACGGTCCTGTCTTGAAAACAGGCGAGGCGCAAGTCTCCGTGGGTTCGAATCCCACCCTCTCCGCCAGCAGCTCGTGATCGGCGAGCCGGGCTGAGCTTCCGAAGGGGAGTTGCAAACCTCGGTGTCACGTGCCGCGTTCGTTGCCGGCGGGGCCGCCCGACCGAGGTGGCTTCGACGTCTCGACGTGGTCGCTGTCGCGCTCGCGGCGCTCGCGGCGCGCGCGATCCCGGTCCTGCTCGGCGGGGGCCTGTTCGGCCTGCAGGGCTACGACGACGGGGTGTACTTCGGTTCGGCCCTGGCGTTCGTCCATGGGGCGGTGCCGTATCGCGACTTCCTGTTCCTGCACCCGCCGCTGGTCGTCGTCGCCCTGTCGCCGTTCGCCTTTGCTGCCTCCATCATCGGCGAGCCGAACGCGTTCGCCCTCGCGCGCGTCGCCTTCCTCGGTATCGGGGCGCTGAATGCCGTCCTGGTCATGGTCGTGGCCGGGCGAACGAACCGCCTCGCGGGCGTGCTGTCCGGCCTCGTGTACGCCGTCTGGAACGCCGCGGCGAACGGCGAGCGCACCACCGACCTGCACCAGCTCGAGAACGCGTTCCTCCTGGTCGCGCTCTTCGTCCTCTCGGGCGAGCGCGGCACATCCCGACGCGCAGCCGCAATCGCCGGCGTGGCGATGGGTCTCGCAGCAAGCGACCACGCCTGGCAGGCGGCGTCGGCGGCCGTCCTGGGTCTGTGGATCGTGTGGCAGCACCGCGGGACCGTGCGGGCCGCCATTGCCGCGGGCGCGGCCTTCGTGGGTGGCGCGGTGCTTGCCGGGGCCGTGGTGTGTCTGCCCTTCCTGCTCGCGGCGGGCCGGACCATGGTCGAGCAGGTCGTCGCGGACCAGGTCGCGAGGCCGAACATGCTCGTCGGACCGATCGCCCGGCTGGCCCAGCTCTTCGGCCTTTTCGGGCCAGGCTCGTTCCCCAGCCTCGTCCGCGCAGGCCTCGTTCTCGGACTCCTGGCGATCCTGATGACGATCCTCATCGGCGCGGCATGGCGCCTCCCGCGAACACGCCTCTGGGTGGGCCTGGCACTGCTGCAGCTCGGGATCATCCTTGTGACGCCGTCGTTCTATTCGGATTACCCGAGCTTCCCGTCGGTGGCGATTGCCCTCGTCGGCGGGACGGCGCTCGCCGCGCTGGCATCGACGTCCGAGCGTCGCGGGGTCCGCCGGGCGTACCTGGCCGCGCCGATCGCCGTGGCCTTCGCGACCTTCTCGATCACGCGGACGGAGGGCCGCCGGTTGCATGCCCCCGAGCTCCGGGAGGCCGTGGCGGCTTCGACGTGCGTGGCCGCCAACAACACGTCCCTCCTGATCCTGACGTCGGCGTTCGGACGGAATCTCGATGCCGGGTGCGCGATCGTCGTCGACCCCACGGGGATTCGCTACCAAACCGATCGCGGTCAGCTCCAGCCCGGTCGTCCGGACGCGTCCATGCGAGCTGCCGCCGGCTTTCAGGCCGCGATGCGCGAGTACCTTGGAAGCAGCGACGCGGTGCTGATCGTCGGATCCCTCGGTGGCCAGCTCACGAAGGCGTCAATCGAGGACATCCGTCGCCGGCTGACGGATCTGTCGGTCATCGACGGGATCACCGTCCTTCGAGCTCCCTAGCGCGTCCAGCGCCCGTCCAGAGCGACGATCATCCCGCTCGGCCCCGGCAAGACCGGCCGGCTCACGGTGTCGATCGGCACCGCCGTGGGCCCGACGACGGCGACTTCCGCCGCCGACGGAGCCGACGGCGCCTCCTGATCGGACGCGCGGCCATCGTCCGCGCATCGACTCCGCTACGCTTCGGTCCGTGAGCGCCACGAACCTGCCCTGTCCCCACTTCGCGACGGCGATGGAGAACCTCCCGCCGGCCGAGACCGTCTGCCCCAGCTGTGTCGAGATCGGCGCCCAGTGGGTCCACCTGCGTCAGTGCCTCGTGTGCGGCCGGACCGGCTGCTGCGACAACAGTCCGAACCGGCACGCGACCGCGCACTCGAATGAGACCGGCCACGCGTTGATCCAATCCGCCCAGCCCGGCGAGGCGTGGGCCTGGTGCTACCCGGACAACGCGTTCTTCATCCCGGGCGACAGCGGCGGCTGGGAGCTGTTCGAGGAGTAGTCCTCAGGCGCCGCGCACTCGCGCGACGATCGCCGCCGCGTCCTCGCGTGACGCGAACGAACGCTGGGTCCCCGGGCGCGTGACGCTGTCCGAGGCGCAGGCGATCCCGAGCCGGACCGCCGTCTCCTCGTCGAGCCCAGCGGCAAGCCCGAAGCCGAACGCACCAACGAACGCGTCGCCGGCGCCCGTCGTGTCGATCGCCTTCACCTCGGCGGCCGGCACGCGGGTGACCGAGCCATCCGCGCGAACGAGCGCAGCCCCCCGCGATCCGAGCGTGACCACGAGCCTGGGACCGAGGCGCCGAGCGCACTCGACGAGCGCGGCGTCGTCGTCGAGATCGATGTCGCCGCCGACGATCAGCGCCAGCTCGTGCTCGTTCGGGATCAGCCAGTCAGCGGCGGCGACCAGCTCGGCGTCCAGCGACGCTGCCGGGGCCGGATTGAGGATCGTCACAACCCCGCGCCCCCGCGCCGCCTGGAAGGCCGCGGCCGTCACCGGCTGCGGGATCTCGAGCTGGCCGATCACGGCGTCGAGCCGGCGCATCGAGCGCACGGCATCGGCGGCTGCCGTCGGGTCCACGGCCTCGTTCGCGCCGCCGACGACGATGATCCGGTTCGTGCCGTCGGGCTCCACCCAGATCGGGGCCACGCCGCTGGAGCCCGCGACGCGCGCGACGTGCGCGGCATCGATGCCCTGGCGGGCGAGGTTGTCGAACGTCATGTTCGCGTACACGTCGTCGCCGAGCGCACCGATCATCGACACCCGGGCGCCGAGGCGGGCCGCCATCACGGCCTGGTTTGCGCCCTTGCCGCCGAAGCCCATCTGGAATCGGTCGCCCATCACGGTCTCGCCGGCGCCCGGGAC
>DASSHR010000332.1:0-1069 GCA_035692745.1 Candidatus Limnocylindrales bacterium
AGGTCGCGATCCGGCAGGCCCACGAGCACACGCGCCGGACCGCCGCACTCACCCGCGAGATGCCCTCGCACCTCGGCGAGCAGGATCCGGGCGGCGTCGCCGCCGTCGCCCGTGTCGGACGAGACCAGCCGCCGCGTGCCCTCGAGCTCGCCGCTCCACGGCGCGGTCGACGACCACGCGCGCAGGTTGTCCATGGCCGCGCCGCGGAGCGTGTCGGCGTCGACCCCCCACGTCAGCAGATGGTCGGCGTTGATCACGACGTCGTAGGCGGGTTGGCGCAGCACGTACACGATCGACAGCGAGGCCGGGCCGTCGTCGACGAGCGGCAGCGCGTGGGTCTTCGTGCCCTCGTGCGCCAGCCGCGCCTCGTCGAGGTCGCCGAGCGGCGCACCGTGCGTGCCAGCCGGCCGAAGCGCGGGAAAGATGGTGGACGAAGCCGCCGCCCAATCGTGCTCGGGCGCGAGGCTTCCGCCCGCCGCTCCGATCGAGATCGCAACGCCGTCAGCAGGTGCGTCGTGGTCGTCCGTCGACATCAGCGACCTTTCCAGCGCGGCGCGCGCTTCTCGGCGAATGCGGCCATGCCCTCGGCCTGGTCCTCGGTATCGAACAACAGGTAGAAGTTGCGGCGTTCGAACTCCAGGCCCGCGTCCAGCGAGAGCTCGTCCGCGCGATTGACGGCCGCCTTGGCCGCCATCACCGCCACCGGCGGCATCGATGCGATCCGGCCCGCCAGCTCGAGCGCCGCCTGGACCGTCGCGTCCGACGGCACGACGAGGCTGACCAGCCCGTGTGCCTCGGCCTCGCGGGCGCCCATGTTCCGGCCCGTCAGGATCATCTCCATCGCCTTCGCCTTGCCGATCGCGCGCGTGAGCCGCTGCGTGCCACCGGCACCGGGCATGACCCCGAGCTTGATCTCGGGCTGGCCGAACTGGGCATCCTCGCCGGCGACCAGCAGGTCGCACAGCATCGCAAGCTCGCAGCCGCCGCCGAGCGCGAAGCCGCGCACGGCCGCCACGATCGGCTTGCGGATCCGCTTGATGCGCTCCCAGCGATGGAACGTGTCATCGAC
>DASSHR010000333.1:0-3828 GCA_035692745.1 Candidatus Limnocylindrales bacterium
GCGGTGAGGTAGATGCTCTCGCCGACCTCGTAGGTCCCGCCCGAGGCGTTGTTCGCCTCGATGACCAGGTGCCAGTGCTTGGCCGGGCCGGCGGGCAGCGTGAGGTCCGTCGGCTCGGGCGCGTCCTTGACGCCCGCGACCTGCTGGAACTGGCTCGTGAAGCTGGCGGCGACGACGTCGAGCGGCAGGCCGCCGGTTGGGACGGACACCGTCACGACGACGTTGCCGAGGAGCTGGTTCACCGCCATGACGACGTTATCGAGCTTCTTGAACGCATCGATCGAGCCGGCCATGTTCGGGTTGGCCGCGACGAACGCGTCGAGCGCCGCCTCGCCCGCCGGGTCCGTCATGTCGAATGCGACCCAGCCATCGGGCAGGGTGAGCGAGTAGTCGGCGGCGGCGAACGGGTCGGCGACGGCTGGCGACGGCAGGACCGCGGCCTGGGTTGGCGAGGGGGCGGCGCTCGCCTCGACGGATGGCAGGAGCACGGTCGGCGTCACGACCGGCGGCGTGGCGGTCGGCGGCGTCGTGTTGCCGCACGCGGCCACGAGGACGGCGACGGCGAACGCGCTGGTCAAACGGCGGATCAAGCAGAGGCTCCTCTCGGTCGGATCTGGGTGCGCGACCCGAAAGCGCGGGCAGTATGCCCCACGATCCGGGGACGGGCCATGGCCCGAATGGCGGTGCCGGGATGCGCCGATCAGGCGGGGTCCGGCATACCGAGGGCGCCCAGCACCGCGCCCAGCTGGCCCAGGATCCGCGCCGTCGCGCCCCACACGCCAGGCCCGTCGCCGATCTCGTCGAGCGTGTACGCGCCGTAGCGGATTCGCCACTCGCGCACGTCCCGCTCCATCTGCTGGATCGGCGCGTCGGGCAGGAATGCGGCGACGGGAGCATCGACCACGCGCTTGACCTCACGCGGGTCGGGCGTCCAGACGGGGAGCCGCTCGGCGAGGGCCACGACCGGCGTGACGCGGAAGTTGCTGACGGGAATCCAGAACACCTCGAGCGTGCCGACGACCCGCAGCCCGATCGCTTCTGCCTGGAGGCCGATCTCCTCGCCGGCCTCGCGGATGGCGGTTGCCGTGAGGTCGGCGTCCTCCGGCTCGGCGGCGCCGCCGGGAAACGCGATCTCGCCCGAGTGGTGGCCGTCGTACGACGTCCGCTCGATCAGCGTCACCCGCGCTTCGCCATCGGTGTCCGGCGAGATCAGGACGAGCACCGCCGCCGACCGCGCGCCGGCCATCCCATCGGCCTGCGCCTTCCAGGGCACGCCGTCGACCCGGACCGGCATGAGCGCATCGGGCGGGGCCGGCAGCACGTCCGGCAATCGCGCGAGCCGGGCCGCGGCGACCTCGTATCGCAGGCCCGGCCGCATCACGGCGCCCACCTAGTTCGGGCGGCCTCCGCCACCGTCGTTGCCGCGCTCCGGGTCCGTATCCGGCACGTCGAAGACCGATCGCTGCCGGCCGGCCCCCGCACCGACCGCCTCACCCTCGCCGGCATCCGCGCGGCGCCGCGCGTCACGGCGATCACCCGCCTCGGCGACCACGGATTCCGCGCCCGACGAGAAGACAAGGGTCGAGCCCACGGGATCCGCGTCCACGGTCACGGCCTGGCCGGCCTTGAAGCGGCCCTCGATGAGCGCCCGCGCGAGCGGGTTCTCGACCAGGCGCTGGATGGTCCGCTTGAGCGGCCGCGCGCCGAACGTCGGGTCCGTGCCCTCGCGGGCAATGAGCGTCCGTGCGGCAGGCGTCAGCTCGAGCGCGACGTCCTGGGTGGCAAGGCGGCGCTGGAGGTCGGCGAGCAGCAGCTCGACGATCGCGGCGAGGTCCGCATCGGTCAGCGCGTGGAACACGATGACCTCGTCGATGCGGTTGAGGAACTCCGGCCGGAACTGGGTGCGCAGCAGGTCCGTGACCTGGTGCTTCATGGATTCGTAGGCCTCGGTATCGCCCGGCCGGACACCGGCGGCCGCGATCACCTGCGAGCCGACGTTGCTGGTCATGATCACGAGCGTGTTCTTGAAGTTGACCGTGCGGCCCTGCGAATCCGTCAGGCGCCCGTCGTCGAGCACCTGGAGCAGGACGTTGAACACGTCCGGGTGCGCCTTCTCGATCTCGTCGAGCAGGACGACCTGGTACGGCCGCCGACGGACCGCTTCGGTGAGCTGGCCGCCCTCGTCGTAACCGACGTAGCCGGGCGGCGCGCCCACGAGGCGCGAGACCGCGAACTTCTCCATGTACTCGCTCATGTCGATGCGGGTCATGGCGTGCTCGTCATCGAACAGGAAGGCCGCGAGGGCGCGCGCCAGCTCCGTCTTGCCGACACCGGTGGGGCCCATGAACAGGAACGAGCCGATGGGCCGGCGCGGATCCTGGAGCCCTGCCCGCGCGCGCCGAACCGCGTCCGACACGGCCTCGATCGCCTCTTCCTGGCCGACCACGCGCTCGTGGAGGCGTTCCTCCATGTGGACGAGCTTGGCGAGCTCGCCCTCCATCAGCCGTGTGACTGGGATGCCCGTCCACTTGGACACGATGTCGGCGATCTCGTCGGCCGTGACCTCTTCCTTGAGCAGGGCGTTGGGGCCCTGGAGCGCGGCCATCGCGGCGCTCTCCTGTGCCAGCCGGTCGGTCAGCTCGCGCTGGGTGCCGTACTTCAGCTGCGCGGCGCGCTCGTAGTTCGCCTCGCGCTCCGCCTGCTCGACCTGGACCTGCAGGTTCTCGAGCTCGGACTTGGTGGCTCGGATCGCCTGGATGGCCGACTTCTCGGCCTCCCAGCGCTGCTTCATCGCGCCGGCTTCCTCGGCGATCTCGGCGAGCTCCTTCTCGAGCGCGGCGAGCCGCGTCTTCGAGGCGTCGTCGGGCTCCTTGCGCAGCGCCTCGCGCTCGATCTCGAGCTGGATCCGGCGGCGCTCGAGCTCGTCGAGCTCGATCGGCATGGAATCGATCTCCATGCGCAGGCGCGATGCGGCCTCGTCGACGAGATCGATCGCCTTGTCCGGCAGGAAGCGCTCCGTGATGTATCGATCCGAGAGCGTGGCCGCGGCGACCAGGGCCGAATCCGTGATCCGGACGCCGTGGTGGACCTCGTACCGCTCACGCAGGCCGCGCAGGATCGAGATGGTCTCCTCGACCGTCGGCTGGTCGACGAACACCTGCTGGAAGCGGCGCTCGAGCGCGGCGTCCTTCTCGATGTGCTTGCGGTATTCGTCGAGCGTCGTCGCGCCGATCGTGTGCAGCTCGCCGCGGGCGAGCATCGGCTTGAGCAGGTTCGAGGCGTCCATCGCGCCCTCGGTCTTCCCCGCGCCGATTAGCGTGTGCATCTCGTCGATGAACAGGATGATGTCGCCCTCGCCGGCCTTGACCTCGTCGAGCACCGCCTTGAGCCGCTCCTCGAACTCGCCGCGATACTTGGCGCCCGCGATCAGCGCGCCCATGTCGAGCGCCATCAGCTTGCGGTCCTTGAGGCTGTCGGGCACGTCGCCGTTGGCGATGCGCAGGGCGAGGCCTTCGACGACCGCGGTCTTGCCGGTGCCGGGCTCGCCGATCAGGACCGGGTTGTTCTTGGTCCGGCGGGCGAGGATCTGCACGGTGCGGCGGATTTCCTCGTCGCGGCCGATGACCGGGTCGAGCTTGCCAAGCTTGGCCGCTTCGGTGAGGTCGCGAGTGTATTTCTTCAAGGCGTCATAGGCGTTCTCGGCGCTCGAGGAGTGGGCCTGGCGGCCGCCGCGCAGCTCGGTGATCGCTTCCTCGAGTCCCTGGGGCGTGAGCCCGGCGGCCTTGAGCGCCTGGCCGGCCGAAGTGGTCGTCGCCAGGGTCAGCGCGA
>DASSHR010000334.1:0-15390 GCA_035692745.1 Candidatus Limnocylindrales bacterium
CGGATGGGCGCCTCGCCGGAGACGGAAGCCACGATCGTCGCGGCGAGTGATTCCTCGTCGGACAGCGGTGGCAGGAGTCCTGGGATCGTTCGCGCGAGCATCGTCTTGCCGGTGCCCGGCGGCCCGATCATCAGCAGCCCGTGCCCGCCCGCGAGCGCCACCTCGAGCGCGCGGCGCGCCTCTGCCTGCCCGCGCACCTCCGCGAGGTCGGGCACCGGCTGCGTCTCGAGCAGGACCGGCCCGCGTGCGCCGCCGCCCTCGACGGCTTCGAGGCGGCCGGCGCCGAGCTCGACGCGCTCGGGCCTTGCCGGCGCCGCCCGTCGTCGAGAGCGCAGCGCGTCGACGGCCTCCGCAACCGTGCCGACCGGCACGACCTCGAGGCCCCCGACGAGCATGGCTTCCTCGGCGCCCTGCGCCGGCACGATCACGCGCCGAACGCCTCGACGCGCCAGCGCGGCAACCATCGGCAGCAGGCCGGGCACGGCCCGGACCTCGCCGCCCAGCGACACCTCGCCGATCAGCGCCGCGCGACCGACCCGAGCCTTGAACTGCTCGGACCCGACCAGGATCCCGATCGCGATCGCGAGGTCCGCGGCGGGTCCCGTCTTCGGCACGTCGGCCGGCGCCAGGTTGACCGTGATCCGGCGCGGCGGATGCACGAAACCCGAGTTCCGCAGGGCGCCTCGGACGCGCTCCCGCGCCTCGCGGATGGAGGCATCCCCGAGACCCACGATCGTGAACCCGGGCAGCCCGGGCGCGACGTCGACCTCGACGCGGATGACGCGCCCTTCGAGGGCGACGAGAGTCGTGGAGAGCAGGGTCGCGAGCACGCCGCCACCCTACGGGGCGACGCTTACCTGCGGCTTATCGCGGCGTCGCTACCTCGCGCGAGCCGGCGCCGGCGCTCCTGCGATCGCGGTGACCTGGGGCGCGAAGGACGCATCGATCGCGTGCGCCAGCTCGATGATCTCCCTGCTCAGCGGCGAATCCGGCTTCGAGTACGAGAACGGCGAGCCCGTGTTCTGGGCCGAGATGGCGACCCGGTACTCGTTCGTGATCTTCGTCTCGAACTCGCGCTTCAGCGCGCTCTCGGCGGCGCCCACGGAGATCCCGGTGAACGCATTGGATCTGTTCAGCGCCAGCTTGAGCCGCTTCGGGTCGAAGCCGACCTTGCGCAGCGCCTCGAGCACGAGCCGCACGTTCTTGAGGCACGACAGGTCCGCCGTCATCACGATGTGGACCTCGTCCGCGTGGTCGAGGATCGACAGCACCAGATCGCCCAGGCGCTTGTCGACGTCGACGATCACGTAGTCGTACATCGTCCGGAGCATCGCGAGCACGCCCGCGAGGTTCTCCGGGTTGACGAGGTCCGCCTCCTCCGGCGACGTCGGGGCGAGGAGCAGGTCCACGCCGGAGTCGTGCTTGACCATGACGGACTTGAGGAGCTCCGCATCGATCACCGGCGCGTTCATCAGGTCCGTGACGGACTTGCGGTCGTTGCCGAGGTCGAGGAACACCCGGTGGTCGCCGAACTGGAGGACGGCGTCGACGAGCGCGACCTTGCGGTCGAGCTCCGTGTGGAGCGCGATCGCGGTGTTGATCGAGATCGTCGTCGCGCCCACGCCGCCCTTGGCCCCGTAGAACGCGATCATCTTGCCCAGCGGCGGTCGGACGCGAGACGTGCCGCCGCCCTCCTGCGGCCCGAAGCGCGAGAGCAGGCCGCGCATGCGGGCGAGCAGCTCCGCCTGGTGGAAGGGCTTGACCAGGTAGTCGTCGGCGCCGGCACGCAGGCCGCGCACCTTCTGCTCGACCTCCTTCTCGGAGGTGAGCATGATGATCGGCACGTGGTCCTTGTTGCCCTCGTCGGCGCGGATCTTCTCCGCGACCGCGTAGCCATCGAGCTTCGGCAGGCTCACGTCGAGCAGGATCAGCCCGGGCGATTCCGAGCTCCAGAGCTTGAGCGCCTCCTGCCCATCGCTCGCGACGGCCACGGTGTATCCGGCCTGCTTGAGCGTGTACTGCAGGAGGCGCTGGACGTTCGCCTCGTCGTCGACGACCAGGATCTTGGTCATGCCCTACCCCCGAACTACTTGCCCCCGCCGGGGCCCATGGCCTTGCCCACGAACCCCGAGATGGGCCCGAGGAGCTCGGTGAACTCCGTTGGAATGACGAACTTCGTCGACGGGCTGGCACCCAGCGCCTTGAGCGCCTCCAGGTACTGCAGCGCCATCGTCTTCTCGTCGATGTCCTTGGCGGCGCCGAAGATCCGGCTCAGCGCCTGGCTGAAGCCCTCGGCGCGCAGGATCGCGGCCTGCCGCTCGCCCTCGGCCTTGAGGATCTCGGACTGCTTCTGGCCCTCGGCGTTGTTGATCGCCGCCTGCCGGTTGCCCTCGGACTCGGTGATGACCGCGCGCCGCGTCCGCTCGGCGGACAGCTGGCGGTTCATCGCCTCCTGGACATCGCGCGGCGGGGTGATCTCGCGGATCTCGACGGTCGTGACCTTGCCGCCCCAGCGCTCCGTGACCTCGTCGAGCTTGACCCGCAGGACCTCGTTGATCTGCTCGCGCTTCGAGAGCACCTCGTCGAGGAGGATGTCGCCGATCACGGCGCGCAGGGTCGTCGTCGCGACGCCCTGCAGGGCGCCGGCGAAGTAGGCGACGTTGACCACGCTCTTGAGCGGGTCCGCGATGCGCCAGTAGATGAGGAAGTCGACATTGATCGGCGCGTTGTCCTTCGTGATCGTCGTCTGGCTCGGGACTTCGATGAACTGCTCGCGGGTGTCGACCTTGACCGGCCGATCCACGATCGGGATCAGGAAGTTGATGCCCGGATTGCGAACCATGGATTCATCGGTCCGGCCGAGCCGGAACACCACCATCCGCTCGTACTGCTGGACCACGCGAATGGACAGGTAGATCACGACGAGCGCGACCACCACGAGAAACGCGATGACCGCGATGACGACCGGCTCCACGAGCTACCTCCGATCCGCTCCGCGCGCCAGACGGCGTGCGGTCACGTGCCCGACGATGATGACGCGTCCGGCTCAACCGTGAGCGTCAGGCCGTCCACCGTCACGACTTTGACGCGTGTGCCACGGCCCAGCGAGCTGCCGTCCGCGGTTCGCGCGGACCACTCCTCGCCGTTGGCGACGACCGATCCGATCGGGCTGAGCGGCGACCGAACGATCCCGAAGGCGCCGGGCGACGCTTGCCCGACGGTCACGGCCGCGCGCGTCCCGATCCTTCGCGAGCTGATCGCCCCGAACGCGATGAGCGCGGCGAACACCGCGCCCGTCACGCTGACGACGAGGATGACCACGGGGGCCACCTGGGCCGCCGGCTGGAACGGGTCGACGGGCGCGGTGAACAGCGCCGACAGTCCGAGCGCGACGCAGATGACGCCGCCGAGCCCAAGGAGGCCGTGACTGGTCACCGTGACCTCGAGTCCGAACAGCACCATGCCGAAGAGCAGCAACGCCAGTCCGCCAATGTTGAGGGGCAGGGAGCCGCCCAGGATCAGCGCGAGGAGAATCGCCAGGCCACCGATGATCCCGGTGACGAAGTTCGGCGCCCACAGCTCCGCGATGATCCCGGCGGAGCCGATCGTGAACAGCAGCCCCACGATCGTCGGGTCGGCGAGGATCCGGAACAGCACGACGAACGGGTTGAGCCCGCGCTCGGTGGTCGTGGCGCCGGTCAGGTCCAGGGTCACGCTCTGACCGGCGACCTTCACGGTCTTGCCGTTGGCGAATGCGAGGACCTCGTCGAGCGACGCCGCGATGCCGTCCACCGCGTGGAGCGAGACGGCTTCCTGGGCCGAGGACGAACGCGCGTCGCGGACCGTGGATGCGGCCCACTCGACGTTCCGGCCACGCGCCTGGGCGATCGAGGTGATCTTGGCGATCGCGTCGTTCTTGACCTTCTCGCCGAGCGTGCCCGGGATGTCCGTCCCGTCACCGCTGATCGGCGACGCCGCACCGATGCTCGTGCCCGGCGCCATCAGCGCGATGTTCGAGGCGAGCGTGATGAACGTGCCGGCGCTGGCGGCGAACCCGCCGGCCGGCGCGACCCACACGATGATCGGCACCTTCGCCTCGAGCAGGATCCCGACGATGTCGTTCATCGAGTCGAGGCGTCCGCCGGGCGTGTTCAGCTTGATGACCACGGCGGCGGCGTGGTCGCTCTCCGCCTGGGCGATGGACGAGCGCAGGTAGTCCGCCATCGTCGGATCGACCTCGCCGGTCGTCGGCAGCACGACCACCTGCGGCCCTGCCGCGCTCACGGAGCCAGCGGCCAGCGCCAGGCCCAGCGCAGCCAGCGCCAGCGCGATCCGAGCGATCCGTCCCCGTCGCGGCCCGTCGGGCTGCTTCCGTGCGGACATGGCGGTCACCACCTCCGCGTTGAGTATCGCACCGCTACGTTGCAGGCCCGACGCGCTCCAGGTGTTCGAACACGAACGCGCTCCAGCCCTCCATGCGGTCGATGACCGCCGCCACGTCGGAGATGGACGCAAACGCGCCGCTGAGCTTGTCGATCTCCCGGATCGCGACCGGTCGTCCGCGCGCGTCCGCGACATACACCGCACCGACGTGGACGCTGCCCACGTCTGTCGTGTCGTTGTTGATCAATCCGATGAGCCGCGCGTCCGGCACGAAGTCGGCTTCGATCTCCTCAGTCCACTCTCGACGCAAACCACCGTGGACGTCGCCGTCGCCGGGGTTCAGGTGGCCGCCGATCCCGATCGAATACCGATCGTGCAGCCGCGCGTCGCCGCCGGCCTTGGTCCGGCGCATCAGGAAGTAGCGCTCGTCATCGCGCAGGACGAGGTACGGGATGACCTGCTTCCAGCTCCGATCGACCTCCACGTCCCCGCGCCGCCGGAACTCGCCGTCACGGGCCACGATGCCCTCGAACGCCGCCAGGCCATCCGTGGTGACCCCGAGCCAGCCGGGATCGCCCATCAGCGACGCGCGGGGCACGACGAGGACGAGCTCGTCGTCGCTCATCCGTCCGCCTCCCGAGCACCGTCGAGGGCCGCGCGCGCCGTTGCCAGTCGCTCGCGCAGCGCGGCGACATCCGCGTCCGACTCGAGTGCCTCGATCCACGCGTCGATCGCATCCCGGTAGGCCCGGAGCTGCGCCGCAACCGCGCCGCGGTTGGTGTCGAGGATCCCGGCGCCCATGTCGACGTCCCCGCGGGCGAGGCGCGTCATGTCGCGCCAGCCCGAGGCGGCGAGCGGGCCTGCGGTCCCCCACCCTGCGGCATCGGTCGTCACGGCATCCACGAGCGCGGCGGCCGCGACGAGCGGCAGATGGCTGATCGATGCGACGGCGCGGTCATGGGCCTCGGCGGACATGCGGACCGGGCGCGCGCCGACCGCGAGCGCGAGCGCCTCGACGAGCTCCGCCGCGCCGCCCGGGGAATCGGGCCCCTCCACGATCACCCACGGCCGGTCGACGAACAGGGCAGCCGTCGCCGCGGCGAAACCCGAGGTCTCGCGGCCGGCCATCGGGTGGCCGCCGACGAACGGCACCGCGCCCGCGATGGCGGCCGCACCGACGCGCCCCTTCGTGCTCGCGACGTCCGTGACGACAGCGCCACGGGCCAAGGATGTCCACGGCCCGTCCGCGCGGCCGGACGCCAGCACGCTGACGACCTCGAGCGGCGGGCCGGCCAGGATCACGAGCCCCGCATCCGCGATCGCGGCGTCGGGCAGGACCGCGACCTCATCGATGGCACCGGCTCGGAGCGCCTCCTCCGGGCCCGCGAGCGAGGGCGTCCACGCGACCAGCCGCGCCGTCGAGCCGGCCGCGCGCAGCGCCAGCGCGATCGAGCCGCCGATCAGCCCAAGCCCCAGGAACGCGATCCGATCCGGAAGCCTGGCCAGCGCCGCGGTTCGATCCATCGCCCGGCTCAGAATGCCTTGCCCTCGTCGCGCCGCCGCGTCGTCCGGCGCCGCTGCTGCTGCCGGCGTTCGAAGCTGCCGGGTGGCCCCGGCACGTCGGCCGCGTTCCGCCGCCGCTCGCCCTGCCGCCGCTGCCCAAGGCGTCGCTCCGGGAAGAGGATCGCGCCACAGCGCGGACATCGGCGCTCCTCCGCGAACAGGTTGTCGAGCGATGCGGTCGTGTACACGACGCGACCGCAGATTCGACAGGCGAGGTTCGGCATCGGGGCTGGCGGCCTCCATCGCGGTTTCGGACGGGCCCCGGCGGACCCCCGGGCGGCCCGATCGTAGCAGCGGGTCAGCCCCCGAGCCGTGCCTCGTGCAGGGCCTCGTAGCGGGCGGGGCCGCCGCCGAGGAGGCTCCGGAACAGGATGAATCGATCGACGACGAACCGGACGTCCAGCTCCTCCGCCGCGTGGGCGAGGGTCAGCGCCGCCGCCGGGCCGAGCCGCACGCCGTCGGTGCGGCCGACCGTCAGGTGCGGCGCGAATGGCCGCGTATCGAGGACGAGCCCGCACTCCCCCGCCGCGGCCGTGAGCGCGTCCGCGAGACCCGCGAGCCGGTCCGCGCCCTGGTCGACACCCACCCAAAGGCTGCGCGGCCGCGCAAGGCTCGGGAACGCACCGCCACCGGCGAGGCGAACCTCGAACGGCGCCATGGACGCGGCGATCTCGTCGGCCGCCGCCTCGAGCGGGGGCCGACGATCCTCCGGGGTCGGGCCGAGGAAGCGCAGGGTCAGGTGCAGCCCGTCCACGCGGACCCACCGGATGCGCGCGCTGCCGTCGCCGACGGACCCCTGCACGGACTCGATCAGCTCGGCGACCTTCGCCCGGGCGTCGTCGGAAACCGGAACCGCGAAGAACAGCCGGAGCATGCCCGGCTCATCGACCGGCGCCGCCCACCGATCGCGGCCGCGCCCGCCCGGCCCAGCCCGCCCACCGTGCCCGCCTTGGCCACCGAACCGGCGCCCCGGGCCGCCCTCGCTCATTGGTGCCCGGCCTGCTCCCGATCCCACATCCCCCGATCGTGGCGAAGGATGTCGAGCGCGCCGTCACGGTCGCGCCAGCCGACCACCTCGACCGTCTTGTCCTCGAGCAGCTTGTACGTCTGGAAGAAGTGCTCGATCTCGACGAGCCGGTGCGGACGCACCTGCTCGAGCCGCTCCACGTGGGCCTGGTGCGGGTCGCCTTCGGCCACGCACAGGATCTTGAAGTCGGCGCCCTTCTCGTCGCGCATGTCGAGGACGCCGATCGGGCGCGCCCACACGTGGCAGCCGGTGAACGTCGGCTCGTCGATCAACAACAGGGCGTCCGTGTGGTCGCCATCGTCCGCGCGCGTCCCCTCGATGAAGCCGTACTCGAAGTTGTAGTAGACGGCCGACGACAGGACGCGATCGAGCCGGTACACCCCCGTGTGCTCGTCGAACTCGTACTTGTTCCGGCTGCCGCGCGGGATCTCGACGACGATCTCGACGCGATCCGGGAACGCGCGCGGCTCGGTCATCGCCATCGCGTCCGTGGGCAGGTCAGCGCGCCGGTGGCGCGAGCCTGCCGGCGAGCTCGCGGTCGACCATGTCGTGCTCCGCCCACCAGCGGATCGTGTCGGCGAGCGTGGCCCGCAACGGCCGGAACTCCATCCCGAGCTCGGCCTGTGTCCGACTCGTGTCGACCGCGGCGGCGTTGTCGAGGATCCAGTCGATCGAGCTGCTCGCCGGCAGCGGGCTCAGGCGCCCGCCGAAGAGGTCGTTGAGCTTCGCGAGGCGCCGCACGGTCCCGGCAGCCAGGAACTGCCGCTTCACCGTGCGGCCGGTCAGATTGTCGAGCGTCGCCCCGACCTCGCGATGGGTCGCCACGCCGGACGTGAGGAGGTAGTGGCTGCCAACGGGCTTGTCGAGGGCGAGCACGATGGCCTTCGCGACATCGCGCACGTCGACCCACGGCGCCCGGCTGTCGACCGCGATGCCGCCGGCGAGGAGGTTCGTCACGAACCCACTGCTCGTGCCCATCGCCGTGTCCTCGGGCCCGATGACGGTGCCGGGATGGATCGTGACCCGGGGCAGCCCGGCCTGCTCGAGCTCCTCGCCCACGAGCTCGCACTCGACCTTGCTGCGCAGGTACGGGTCGCTCCAGCCGGGGTCGCCGGCCTTCGTCAGCGGGGTCGACTCGGTGACCGGCGAGTGGCCGAGCGCGAACACGACGAGCGAGCTGATGTCGACGACCTTCCTCGTGCCCGCGTTGTGCGCCGCCTCGAGGATCGTGCGAGCGAGGGCCGCGTTGTTGGCCATCGATGGCCCGGCTTTGCGGTCATAGCGATAGGTCGCGGCGGCCTGGACGAGCGCGTCCACGCCCTCGAGCGCCCTGTCGATGACGGCGCGCTGCTGGGCGTCGCCGACCACGACCTCGACGCCGAGCTTCTCGAACAGCGAGCCGCTGGGCCACGCGTCGCGCGAGACGATCCGAGCCGTGTGGCCGGCCTCGACCAGCTCGCGGACCGTTGCCCGCCCGAGGAACCCCGCGCCGCCGGTGACGAGAACCTTCACGACCGCCCTCCCGCGCCCCGGATCGGGCTAATCGTTATACAGCCGTTCCTCGATGAGCTTCTCCTGCACGGGGCGTCCCGTCGGATCGAAGCACGAGAAGTCGAAATGCTTCTGGAACTCCGTGTCCACATTGTCGGCGCCGCTCCGGTTCTTCTCGACGGACACGACGACCCAGTCTCGGAAGCGCTGCGCCTGGTACGGGTTGAACTCGATGTTGACCTTCGCGACGATCTGGTACTTCTCATTCAGGATGAGGATGATGTCGGCCTCGTAGTTGATGGCCGACGAGCCGCGCAGATGGTGGTTGCGCAGGCGCGCCGCCTTGAGGCCTTCCTTGTCCGCCGCCACGATCGCGATCGTCGGGATCTTCTCCGCAAGGGCGATGTCCTTCAGGCCCTGGACGACGTACGTGACCTTCTCCGATTCACTCGGCGGCTCGGGGATCTGGGGCACCTTCTGGAGGTAGTCCACGATCAGCAGCATCCGCTGCTCGCCCGACTGCTCGCGGTGCTGCCGGATCAGCTCGCGCACGTTCTCGATCGTGCTCGCGGTCGCCGACCCACGCAGGAGGTAGAGGTTCGAGCCGTAGCGGGCGATCCGATCGATCGCCGGACGGAGGCGCGGGTTGGTCGAGAGGTCGAGCTGCTCGTCGCCGGTGCGCGCCCACGAGCGGATCACCTCGGAGCGGACGTCCGTGATCTTGATCGCGCCGGTGGAGGGCTTCGTGTTCGGCAGGTGCGGCAGCACCGATTCCATGGCGATGAGCCGGTTGAGCATGTCCGCGTCGTCGTGCTCGAAGTTCACGTACAGCACGAACGCCTGGCCGGATGCGGCGACGTTGCGCGCCATCTGGAGGGCCATCGTCGTCTTGCCCGTGCCCTGCGCGCCGCCGATGAGCATCAGCTCCCCGGGTCGGATGCCGCCGCCGAGCATGCGATCGAGCGGCGCCATCCCGAGCGGGATCGGCTCGTAGTCCGCGAGCTCGCCGCTGGCGACCTTCGTCCGCACGTCCGCGAGGACGTCGAGCGCGGTCCGCGGCGTCATGGTGCCGTAGTCCGTGCTCAGCGACCAGGCGCCCCTGCCGCCGTCGGCCGCGGACTTCGTCGCGGTCGAGCTCTTCCTCGCCGTCCGCTCGGTGCGTTCGGAGCCCCCGTTCGTCACGCCGTCGTGCCTCCCATCCGTGCGCCGGCCGCGGTCATCGAGCCGAGATCGTTCCACAGCCGGGTGATCGTGCGAATTCCCGTCTCGTAGTTCAACAGGACCATCGTCTCGTTCGGCGCATGCGCGTTGTCATCGGGGTTCGTGAAGCCGAGCATCGTCAGCGGCAGGCCGAGGATCTCCGAGAACATCGCCGCCACCGGGATGCTGCCGCCCGAGCGGATGAACACCGGCGGCTTGCCGAAGGTCGCTTCGAGCGCGCGACCCGCCGCCTCGGAGACCGGGAGGCTCGGCGACATCCGCAGGGCCTTCGCCGTGCCCAGGTTCTGGACCTCGACGTTCACGCCGCGAGGCGCGATCTTGATCACGAAGTCCCGGAACTGCTCGAAGATCTTCTCGCCGTCCTGGTCCGGCACGAGCCGGCAGCTCACCTTCGCGTGCGCGTGCGCCGGGATGATCGTCTTCGAGCCCTCGCCCGTGAAGCCGCCCCAGAGGCCGTTCACGTCGAGCGTGGGCCGGACGCCCATGCACTCGAGGAGGGTGAAGCCGGGCTCGCCCGCCACGAGCTCCGGCACGCCGGTGACCTTGTGGAAGTCGGACTCGTCGAAGGGCAGGCAGCTGATCTCGAACCGCTCCTCGCGCGTCGGGTCCACGACGTCGTCGTAGAAGCCGGGCACGAGGACGCGGCCACTCGCGGCCTTCAGCTCCGTGATGATCCTCGCGAGTGCGTTGGCGGGGTTCTGGACCGCGCCGCCAAAGCCGCCCGAGTGGAGGTCGATGGGGCCGCCGGTCACATCGATCTGGGCATACATCATCCCGCGCAGGGACGTCGTCAGGGCCGGGACGTTCCCTTCGAAGAAGCCGGTGTCGCTGATGACGATGGCGTCCGCCGCCAGCTTGTCCCGGTTCGCGGCGAGCCAGTCCTCGAGCCCGACCGACGAGTGCTCCTCCTCGCCCTCGAAGATGAACTTGAGGTTGATCGGCAGGGTGCCGCGGGTGGCGAGGAGGGCCTCGGCGGCCTTCAGGTGCATGTGGATCTGGCCCTTGTCGTCCGCGGATCCACGCCCGACCATCCGCGCCGCGTCGCCCTCGCCGCGGACGAACGGCTCGAACGGAGCCGTCTCCCACAGGTCGATCGGATCGACCGGCTGCACGTCATAGTGGCCGTACACGAGGATCGTTGGTGCGCCCTCCGCGTGCAGCCAGTCGCCGTACACGAGCGGGTTGCCGGCGGCCATCGGGATGACCTCCGCGTGCTCCATCCCGATCCGGGTGATCTCCGCGGCGATCCAGCGCGCGGCGCGCTCGCTGTCGGGCCGGTGCTCCGGGAGGGTGGAGATGGACGGGATCCGGAGCAGCTCGAGATAGGACTCGAGGCGCTCCTCGCGGTGGGCGTCGAGGAAGCCCTCGACGGTATCGGTCTGGATGCTCACCCGGGCATGGTACCCGCGGCACCCGCGGGTGGAATCGAAAACGCCCGGCGGATGGCCGGGCGCTCTCGGTGCGGTGCGGAGGGGTTTCAGGCGGGCGACGGAGCCGAGCTCGGCTTGCCACCCTTGACCTGGGGCGTCGGGGCCTCGGGCGAGCCACCGTCCGCCGAGTGGCGACGCAGCGGCAGGCCGTGGAGATCCTCCTTTGGCGGGAGGTCGCTGAACAGCTGCTCGAACGCGTCGCTGTCCACGGTCTCCTCCGCGATCAGCTTCTGGGCCAGCTGGTCCAGCCGATCGCGATGGGTCTCGAGGACCTGCGTGGCCCGCTCGTACGCGCGGTCGACGATCGCGCGTACCTCCTCGTCGATCGTCTTGGCGATCTCGTCGGAGTAGTTGCGCTGCTCGCCGATCTCGCGGCCGAGGAACACGAGCTCGTCGCGCTTCCCGAAGGACAGCGGCCCGAGCCGATCGCTCATGCCGAACTCGGTGACCATGCGCCGGGCGAGGTCCGTTGCCTTCTCGATGTCGTTGCTCGAGCCCGTGGTGGTGTCCGCGAAGACCATGCGCTCGGAGACGTTGCCGCCGAGCAGCCCCGCGATCTTGTCCTCGAACTCGGACTTGGACTGCAGGTAGCGGTCCTCGGTCGGGAGGGCCATCGTGTAGCCGAGGGCCATGCCGCGACTGACGATCGTGACCTTCTGGACCGGATCGCACTTCGGGAGCACGCGCTGCACGACGGCGTGACCCCCCTCGTGGTACGCGATGATCAGCTTCTCGGCATCGGAGATGACCCGGCTCTTGCGCTCCGGGCCGGCGACGATGCGCTCGAGCGCCTCCTCGAAGTCCGTCATGCCGATGACCTTGCGGTTGCGGCGGGCGGCGAGGATCGCGCCCTCGTTGACGAGGTTCGCAAGGTCCGCGCCGGAGAAGCCCGGCGACTGCCGCGCGAGGTCCTCGATCGAGACCTGCTTGTCGAGCGGCTTGCCCTTCGAGTGGACCTTGAGGATCGCGACGCGACCCTTCATGTCCGGGCGATCGAGGATGACCTGGCGGTCGAAGCGGCCCGGCCGCAGGAGGGCCGGGTCGAGCACGTCCGGTCGGTTCGTGGCGGCGACGACGATCACGTTCGTGTTCGTATCGAAGCCGTCCATCTCGACGAGGATCTGGTTGAGGGTCTGCTCGCGCTCGTCGTGGCTGCCGCCGAGGCCGGCGCCGCGCTGGCGGCCCACCGCGTCGATCTCGTCCACGAACACGATGCACGGGCTGTTGCGCTTCGCCTGGTCGAACAGGTCGCGCACGCGGCTGGCGCCGACGCCCACGAACATCTCGACGAACTCGGAGCCCGAGATCGAGAAGAACGGCACGCCTGCCTCACCGGCGACGGCGCGCGCGAGGAGCGTCTTGCCGGTGCCCGGAGGGCCCACGAGGAGCACGCCGCGCGGGATGCGCGCGCCGAGGGTGTTGAACTTCTCGGGGAACTTCAGGAACTCCACGACTTCCTGCAGCTCGGTCTTCGCCTCGTCGACGCCCGCGACGTCCGCGAAGGTGACGACCTGCTTGTTGCCGAGGAACATGCGCGCCCGGCTCTTACCGAAGCTGAGGGCCTGGTTATTCGTGCCCTGGGCCTGGCGCATCATGAAGTAGATGAAGCCGCCGATGATCAGGAGCGGCAGCAGCCCGGTGACCACCAACCCGATCCACGAGTTGTCGGGGGCGGGCTTCGGGTCGAAGACGGGGGCGGGCTTGCCGCCCTTCTCCGCCGCCGCGGCGATGTCCTGGTTGACCGGGGTCAGGACGTTGGGCACATTGACCGTGTAGGTCGGGGTTTCCTTGTTGTTGGCCGTGTCCGGCACGTTGAAGACGCTGAGCGTGTCGCCCTGCTGGACCACCTTGCCGACCGAGCCGGCTTCGACGTCGGCGAGGAACGAGCCGGGGCCGGAGTAGGCGTGCGGCTGGGTGGTTGTCCCGGAGCCGAGCCACGTGTACAGCAACGCCGACACGCCCATGACGAGCACGAGCATGAGCAGGCCGTTGCGCATGAACCTGGGATTCAAGAACGGAGCCTCCGAATGTGACCGGGCCGGCGAACGTGCGCAGGTCCCGCCTGGCGAGTATACCCGCGGTCCCTGGGGCGCCCTGCCGGGCCGTCCGTACCGAATCGTGCAGACGTTTGGCCGTGGGACGTGCGTTTCGGAGGTTGAGAAAACGTCACGCGAGCGTTGAAATCGCCGGTGAGGTTGGTAGCTGGGACAGGATTTGAACCTGTGACCTAGCGATTATGAGCCGCTTGCTCTACCACTGAGCTACCCAGCCACGGGCCGTGCATTCTACGCGAGCGACGCGAGAACGCTCAGGCGCGACGCGCCACGTGCAGCGGAATCGTCTCGGTGAGCCCCTTCAGCTCGACGGGCCCGATCGGCTCGAACCGGACACCCTGCAGGTCCGGCGACGCGGCGACGACGTCGCTCGAGACGAGCACCTCGCCCTGTCGGGCGTAGTCGGCGATCCGCGCCGCGACATTCACCGTCCGCCCGAAGTAATCCCCCTCCTGGAACAGCACGGGTCCAGCATGCAGCCCGACATGGGCGGGCGGAAGGTCGGACTCACGAGCGCCCTCGACCATCTCCAGCGCGGCGACCACGCCGGGACCGGGGTCGCGGAAGTGGAACATCACGCCGTCACCGAGCCACTTGATCGGCTTGCCGCCGTGCTGCGTCGACGTCCGATTCACCAGCCGCGAGAGCCGGCCCGCGAGGTCGGCTGCGGCGGCGTCGCCGCGCAGCTCCGTCAGCCGCGTGTACCCGGACAGGTCGAGGAAGCAGATCGCCGGCGGGCGCTCGACGGGTTGGTACAACCCCGCACGGGTCATGCCCTCCTCGAACGCCCCGAACATGTTGCGGATCCACGTGTTGGTCTGATGGCCCTTGTAGATGGCGAGGATCTGGCGCTCGGCGAGCGGCTGGAGGTCGTCGGAGAACCGGGCCGTGGCCGGTCCGACGTCGGCCAGCGTTCTGCCGCTCCGGAGCACGGGCTCGATGACGTCGCTCATCCACCAGTCGGCCTCGACCTCGGCCATGCGGCGGAGGCTGTCACCCATCGCGCGAAGGCTCCGCTCGATGATGGGAACGCGGACGCCGTAGTCGACCATGAGCTTGAGCGCGGGCAGCGTCTCCAGCTCCACCTCGCGCAGTCGGTCGTCCTCCGCCGGCGCCGGGGATCCCATCGCCTCGCGCATCGTGCTCAGGATCTCGAACGGGATCCCCGTTCGGGCACTGGCCTCGCGATACGTCTCGCTGGTGAGACCGGTGAAGTTGTCGTACGCCGGAGCATCCACGAAGTCGAGCCCGATGATCCCTCGGCGCATGCCCTCGGCGACGGCGTCCATCGGCATGCCTGCAGCCTCGAGCCCGTGCAGGATCCGCGCGCGGCGAGCGTCGCCTTCGCTGAACCGGTCGTCGCCTCGGGCGACGAGGATGCCGAGCTGGCACAGCCGATCGACGAACGCTTCGTCGACACCGGCACGGCTCGCGAGCTCGGCTCGCGAATGGATGGGCTCGCTCGCGCTCGACGACGTTGCGCCCGGCTTGTCCGTCATGGGGTCACACGACCGGCCGCAGGCGGCCAGTCTCGACCTCGTAGATCAGCCCCCGTACCTCGGTCTCGAGGAGCACCGGCTCGTCGCGCAGCACCTCGACCTGCTCCCGGACCATGGCCTCGAGGTCCTCGAATGCGCCGAAGCCCATCGCCGTGGAGCTGCCGGTCGAATCCTCGATGCGCCGGCGCAGGGCCGGCTCGTCGACGCCGAGCAGCCCGCACTTGGTATGCGCGATCACGATGATCTCGCGCGTCCCGAGGAGCTGCTGGCTGACGACCAGCGAGCGGATCGCGTCCTCGGTCGCCAGGCCGCCGGCGTTGCGAATGATGTGCGCGTCGCCGACACGGATGCCGAGCGCGTCCTCGACGTCGATCCGGGCGTCCATGCAGGTCACGATCGCGAGCCCGGTGAGCGGCGCCGCCGTGAGCGCCGAGCGGTCGAAGGCCTCCTGAAAGCGTTCGTTCTCCCGGAGGATCCGGTCGAACTCGCCTGCGGGCGTGTTCTCAGGCGCCAGCGGAAACCCCTCCCTGGCCGCTGTAGCGGTCGATGACCTGCCCGATCGTCAGGTCCCCGTAGCGCGAATCGAGCTGGTCGCGCGCGATGCGCCACATCGTGCGCAGCGGGCGCGGTCCCGTCGCATCGAGGTCGCGCAGGCGCATGTCGCCGAAGCGCTGGATGCCCGGGATCCGCATCAGCTCGTCGGCGAGCGCCGAGGCGGCCTC
>DASSHR010000335.1:0-1099 GCA_035692745.1 Candidatus Limnocylindrales bacterium
TCGTGCCGACGCGCATCGCGGTCGAGCCGCTGAGCCTGAGCAGCCTTCACCACGTGATCCGAACGCGTGCCGGACGGGTTCTTGCTCGGCCCGTTCTGCGTCGCGTCGCGGACGCTTCCGGCGGCAACCCGCTGCTTGCGCTCGGCCTTGTGGCCGCACTGGACCAGGCGCCAAGTCCACCGGGATCGGGCGACCCGTTGCCAACGCCTGGGACCCTCATCGAGGTGGTTGCCGAGCGAGTGGCCCGACTTCCCGCCCCCTCCCGCGACGTCCTGCTGATCGCGGCCTCGCTGGCCTCGCCGACCGAGGCGCTCATCGCCCGGATCGCTGGCGGGAGCGTCGCGGGTGACATCGACGCCGCGCGAGCGGCTGGAATCCTCGACAGCTTGGTAACGCACCCTCGCTTCGCGCACCCGTTGTACGCGCAGGCCATCCGCAGCCTTGCCTCCCCCGAGCGACGCCGGGAGGTGCACGGCCTGATCGCTGATCTCGTCGCGGAACCCGAGGAATATGCCAGGCATCGGGCGCTGGCGGTTCCCGCACCCGATGACGGGGTCGCGTCGGCCCTCGAGGCTGGCGCGAGCGCAGCGCTCGCGCGGGGGGCGCTTCGAGCAGCCGCCGAGCTGCTCGACCAGGCGCGACGGTTCACGCCGTCCGCCGCAGCCTCGACCGGTCACGAACGTGCATTCGGCGCGGCCGAGCTCCTGATCCTCGCCGGTGATCGAGCGGCGGCCGGCGAGCTCTTGCGTGACGTGGTCGCTCACGCAGCATCGCCGGTGCGGGAGCGGGCGATGGCCCTGTACGCGGAGATCCTGGTGAATCAGGGTGCCCTCGACGAGGGTGAGCGCCTGTTTCGTAGCGCCCTCGGGCCCGATACGCCGCCGAGCGTCGCTGCGCGCATCGACCTTGACCTGGCGTACCTGTCGCTCGTCCGTCTCGATACAGAGGAAGCCGCGCGATGGGCCGATCTCGGAGCGGTTGCCGCGCGCCATGGAGGCGAGCCCGCCCTGCTAGCCGAGGCGCTGGCGTATGTGGCGTTGACGCGACTGCTTGCCGGGCATGAACCGGACGAATCGCAGGTCGCCGATGCACTCGCGCT
>DASSHR010000336.1:0-9665 GCA_035692745.1 Candidatus Limnocylindrales bacterium
CTGTGATCACGGTGGCGCTGTGAGCACCGAGGACCTGCGCGGCGCGACGGGCGGCCGCCTCGACCTGACCCAGCCGGCCGGGCACGAGCAGGCAGAGGCGCCGCCGCCGGGCCTGGTCTACACGTCCACACCCGGCCGCGCGACCCGCGTTCCCGAGGCGCCGCCCGCCGCCGTCCGCGCCCCGGTGACAATGTCGATCGACGGCGTCGAGGTCACCGTCCCGGCTGGCTCGACGATCCTCGAAGCCTGCCGGGCGCAGGGCATCGACATACCGACGCTCTGCTACCTCGAGAACCTGACGCCGGTGAACGTGTGCCGGGTCTGCGTGGTCGAGGTCAAGGGTTCGCGCGTGCTGGCGCCGGCGTGCTCGCGGCCCGTGGAGCCCGGGATGGAGGTCCAGACCGAGTCCGAGCGCGTCCAGCTGTCGCGCAAGGTCGTGCTCGAGCTCCTCGGCTCGTCGGTCGACCTCTCGCTCGCCGGCCCGCGCGTGCCCGACGGCGACGCGGAACGGTACCGCGAGCGGTACGGCGCAGATCCCTCGCGGTTCGGTGCGCCGGCCGCGGCTGCGGCGCCCGGTGAGCGCGACTCGCACGAGGCCGGTCATCACCACGCTGCGGCGGGTCCCGCGGCCGCCCAGGCCGCCACGGTCGCGCAGCCGGTGAAGGTCGACAACAACCTCTACGTGCGTGACTACTCGAAGTGCATCCTCTGCTACAAGTGCGTCGAGGCGTGCGGGGACGACGCCCAGAACACGTTCGCGATCGCGGTCGCGGGCCGCGGGTTCGATGCCCGGATCTCCACGGAATGGAACGTCGGCCTGCCCGATTCCGCGTGCGTCTACTGCGGCAACTGCATCGGCGTCTGTCCGACGGGCGCGCTGATGTTCAAGTCCGAGCGCGACATGCGCGATGCCGGCACCTGGGACGAGGCCGCCCAGACCGTCACGTCCACGATCTGCCCGTATTGCGGCGTCGGCTGCGCGGTCGACCTGCACGTCCAGGACAACGAGATCGTGAAGGTGACCTCGCCGATGGACTCGTCCGTGACCGAGGGCCACCTGTGCGTCAAGGGCAGATTCGGCTTCGAGTTCACGAACGCGGGTCTGCGGAAGGCACCCTGACCTCGCCCAACGGCCGGCGCCCTGCCTCCTGGAGGCGACGCTCGAACGCTAGCGTCGGCCGAGTCGGCCCAGGTGCGTGTCCTTGAACCCGGTCGGGTATTTCAAGCCGTAGCCGAAGATGCGGTCGATGCCCGTGTGCGCGACGAGGATCGCGCCGGCCATGGTCAGCGGCACGGCGTTCAGCCACAGGCCGAGGCCGACCACCGCGCCGCCCACGAACCAGTTGTGGATGACGTTGTACGAGATGGCGCCCAGGTGGTTGCCGCGCAGGTAGCCAAGCATGCCGACATCCGGCAGGAGCAGCAGCGGGATGAACCACGGCAGCTCCCCGCCGTTCGCGTGCCAGATGACCCAGCCGAGGACGAGCCCTGAGATCCCTTCGAGCCGCAGCCACACGCGCACCCACGGTGTGGTCTCCTCGAGGTGGACGTGCTCCGTCACCGCCGGATCGTACCGGCTCAGCGCCCCACCCGGACACCCCGCGGCGGTCGCTCCAGGATCTCCGCGCGGCCGCCCGCAAGACGCGCCCAGAGGATGGCTGGCCCTGGCCACGGCGCCTCCGCGGAGGTGAGCGCGGCCACGGCATCCTGGGCGCGACCCGGGAACGCGGCGATGAGCGTCGATTCGTAGAGGCGGACGATGTCGCGATTCCGCCGCGTCGACCGGAGGACGAGCATCGTCGACACGGTCGGGCCAACCACGCCGAGCTCCATGACGGCGAGGGCCTTCTCCACTTGCCGGCGCAGGATCTCGTCGATCGAGCGGACCTCGGAATGCGCCTCGCACTCGACGCCGAAGCTGCCATCGCGGAGACCAAGCGCGAGGTCGACGAACCCACGAGCCTTCGGCACCGCCAACTCCGGATACCGATTCCAGCGTGGATTCAGCCTGCGGATCAGGGCCTCGATGATCGGTGCCTGGAACCGGTCCTTCAGCCGCGGTCCGGATCCTGGAAAGTAGCGAACGCCAAGATCCGCGCCGAGGCATGCCCCGATCGCGATCAGCACATCGAGTGAAGGCTGGGCCAGGCCCCGCTCGATCCGCGAGAGGTGCCCAGGAGTGATGCCACATGCCAGGGCGAGATCGCGTTGGGTGATGCCGGCCTCGTTCCGGAGGTCCCGGATCTGTTCGCCCACATGCGTGCGAATTCGGCGCTGACGTCGCTGCAGCTCGCGGGTCCCAATCGGGCAACGGCTTGACATTGCGTGCCAGTCAACACTTCGACGCTTACGTGCGGCTTATTGCCGGCACGCCCCATGACCCGCGCATCGGTTGCGTGGCAGACAACCTCGAAGCGGGTTGCATCGATGAACGAAGCCTGCCTGGATCCGGACGTCGATTTCCGTCGCGGACGTTGCCTGACAGACAACGAACGCGGCGCCAACCGGCGCATGGCACGCGCTCGAGGTGGAATGTTGCCTGGCAGACAACGCAGGCGGAGTTGGGCGTGTCGGGCGTGTCGGGCGTGTCGGCGACGGCGGACCGTGCCGGCGTGCCCGGCCGCGGCGAACCTTGGCCGCGCGTGCCACCGGCGGCCGCGAGCGCGGCGATGCCGCGGGCTAGCGCGGGCCGAGGCCGAGCAGGTCCCGCAGGTCGATGCGGCCGTCGTGCGTGTAGACGTTGAAGCCGTCGCCGCGGAGGAACCCGACGAGCGTCACGCCCAGGCGGTCTGCGAGCCGCACGGCGAGGTCGGAAGGCGCAGATACGGCGCAGATGATCGGGATGCCCGCAACGGCTGCCTTCTGCACGATCTCGAACGAGACCCGGCCGGACACCATGAGGATCCGGTCCCAGAGCGGCAGCTCGCCGGCGAGGACGCGGGAGCCGATCAGCTTGTCGAGCGCGTTGTGCCGGCCGACGTCCTCGCGGATGGCGACGAGCGACCCGTCCGTATTGAACAGACCGGCGGCGTGCAGCCCACCGGTCCGCTCGAAGGCGGCCTGGGCGGCACGGAGCTCGCCCGGCATGGACAGGATCACGGACCGCGCCACGACCGGCAGCCCGCGCGGCAGCGGCTCGCAGCGAATCGCGATGTCGTCGATGGACGCCTTGCCACAGATCCCGCAGGACGCCGTGGCCACGAAGTTCCGCTTCGCGACCGTCGAGGGATCGAAGCGGCGCGACAGGCGAACCAGCACGGAATCGTCGGGCTCGGCCATGACGCCGGGGTCGCCGTAATCGACCCCGAGCACGCGCGCGCCGGCCAGGAGTCCCTCGGAGGTCAGGAAGCCGAGGGCGAGCTCCGCCTCGTAGCCGGGGGTGCGCATCGTGACCGCGACCTGGACCGGCTCCTGCCGGGGACCGGCGGCGCGGATCTCGAGCGGCTCCTCACCGACGACGAGATCGTCACGGACTTCCAGCTCCGCGCCTCGGACGGAGATGACCTTCGTGCTGGTGACGTGCCGGATCGGGAGCGCGGCGTCGAGCTCGGGCGCGTCGGGCATCGAACGGGGCGGTCGTGCGGCGAGACGGCCTGCGGCGTCCGGCGCCGTCTCAGGCAGCGCCGGCCGGGTGCGGGTGCGGATGCGCGTGGTCGCTGGCATCGACGCGCGCGCCGAGGCGCTCCTGGTCGCGGATGCGCCAGCGCTCGCGATCGGCATCGGTGTAGACACGGGCGGGCGGCTTGCGATCGGGCCCTTCCTCGACGTCGCCGCCGACCGCAACGATGAGGCGCTGCGAGACGGCCGCGATCTCGGCGATGGCCTCCTCGAACGCCTCGGCGTTGCGCTGGGACGGCTTCTGGAAGCCGGTGACCTTGCGCACGAACTGGCGCGCGGCGGCCTCGACCTCGCCGGTCGTGGCTGGATCGTCTTCGTGACGTAGGTTGCGAATGCTCCTGCACATGCGGGGAGCGTACCGCGGACCGGCGGAGCCGGGCCACGCGACCTGCGGGCCGCGCGATCTGCGGGCCGCGCGATCTGCGGGCCGCGCGATCCCGCGGCCGGGCTGACGTGCGCGAGCCGATCGATCGGGCGCCGCAACTGCAATGCGCCTGTTATTCCCACGTTGCACAGGTGCCGCAGAATGACTCGTCGAGACACGGACTCGAGGAGGCGCCCGCGTTTGGATCCCATCACGACTGCCCTGCAGCTCGGCTTCTACGTGCTCTTCGGCGTGTCCGTGTGGCAATACGTCCGGCGCCGCGGCCCGCTCGAGCTGTCGGTCGTCGCCATCTTCGGCTCGGTCGCCGCCCTCTTCTTCCTCAACTTCGTGAATGCCCTGCTGCCGTCGATCTCCGGCATCGCCAGGCTGGTGCTCGTCGCGATCCTGTTCGCCCAGCCGTATCTCGTGGTCCGGCTGATCGGCCAGATCAGGACCGTCACGCCGATGCGCATGCGCATCGCGCTGCTCGCCTCGGTCGCCGCATGGACGTCGGTGGTGCTGCTGCCGCTTGCCCTGCCCCAGCTCAAGGACGTCGGCACCGTGTTCGCGGTGTTCTGCTTCGCGGCCGTGGAAGTCGTGGCGGCGACGTGGTTCGCGCGCCACAGCCGGCGACGGTTCGGGGTCGCGCGATTCCGCCTGGCGTCCGCATCGGTCGCGACCGCGCTGTTCGGCATGAGCATCTTCCTCGCCGGGATCACGACGATCGGACGCCCTCCGGGCGCGCCCGCCACCGATTCGCAGAGCGTGACGCGCCTCCTCGTCCTGTTCGCAGCCCTCGGCTATCTCGCGGCCTTCGTGCCGCCGCGCTGGTTCCGGCGGGTCGTCAATCGCGCCGCGTCGTACGAGCTCGTTCGCCGCCTCGTCGCACCATCCCTGGACACGACGGCCGGCAGCCTCTGGAACGACCTCGCCCTGACCGCGCGCGAGATTCTCGGCGCGTCACGGGTCACGATCCTGCCCGCGACGGCGCCAGCGAGCGCCGCGGCACCGGCCGAATCGCCGGTGGTCGAACCGTTCGACCCGGCCCTCGCGCCCCTGGCGCTCGTCGGCGATCCAAAACCGATCGAGAACGCGCCGGGCGAGATCGGGACCTCCACCGTCGAGCTCGAGATCCGGCCCGGCAACGAGCAGAGCGAGCGGCTCATCGCCATCGTCGAGGGGCGCCAGCTGTTCGCCGACGACGACCTCGCATTGATCGGCGACCTCGGCAGCCTGACGGCCCACGCGATCGACCGCGAGGAGATGCTCATCGGCCTCGGGCAGGCCCGCCGGGAAGCGGACGAATCGAAGACGATCCGGGCCAGCGAGGCACGCTTCCGCGCCCTCCTCGACGCCGACCCAAATGCGATCCTCGCGCTCGACGAGGAGGGCCGCGTCACGTGGGCGACCCGCCAGGCCGGCGAGCTGTTCGGGTGCGGCGTGGACCGGCTCGTCGGGACGCCGCTCGGCGATCTCGTCGCGCTCCACAAGGACGAATCGACGATGCCCGTCGGCGAGCGCCCGACCCGATCCGACACCACCGGCCGTCGCGTCGACGGCACCCACTTCCCCGCCGAGATCGCCCGCTCGTCGTTCGAGCTCGACGGCCGGCCCTTCCAGGTCGCGGTCATCTCGGACGTCGCGTGGCGGCACGAGGCGGCGCAGATGCGGGATCGGTTCATCGGCGTGCTGTCGCACGAGCTGCGCACGCCGGTCACCTCGATCTACGGCGGCAGCCAGCTGCTGCTGGGCCGCGGCGACCGGCTCGACGCGGAGACGCGCACCGAGCTCCTGACGAACGTGGCGGCCGAAGCCGAGCGCCTCCAGCGGATGATCGAGAACCTCGTGGCCCTCGCGCGCATCGAGCGCGGCGGCGAGTTCGGCGGCGCCAGGCCCGTGCTGGTCGACCGGATCATCGGCCAGCTCGTCGAGCGGGAGCGCGGCCTCTGGCCCGACGTCACGATCGAGCTCGCGCCCGGCCGGCCCGTGCAGATGGTCGCGGCGGACGAGGAGTACCTCGCCCAGATCATGCGCAACCTGCTCTCGAACGCGGCGAAGTACAGCGGCTCCGGCTCGCGCGTCCAGGTCAGCGTCGAGGACGGTGAACGCGAGGTCATCGTCCGGGTTCGCGACGACGGCCCGGGCCTCGGCGAGGAGGAATCGGAGCGGCTATTCGCGCTCTACTACCGCTCCGCCCGCCAGGCCGCGGCGGCGCCTGGCGCGGGCATCGGCCTCTTCGTGTGCAAGGAGCTCGTCGACGCGATGGGCGGCCGGATCTGGGCGAAGGACCTGCCCGACGGCGGCGCGGAGTTCGGGTTCACCATCCCGGCCTACGATGAGGAGGCGGAGCTGGGCGTCGATCCGGACGACATGGCGTCGGATGACGCGTTCCACACCTCGCCCGTGGCGACGCTGGCCGCGACTGCGGTCGACCCGGCCATCGGGTCCGCGCCGGCCGAGCCTGGCCCCACCGAGACGCCCGAGCAGCGGCCCGAGCCGGCGCCCGCGTAGTCCGCGACGCCCGCCGCGAGCCGCCCCTTGGCGCCACCGCGCGTCGGGAGCCGGACCCTTCGGGTCGCTAGCCGCCGACGGGCGCGAACCGCGCCGTGAAATGCCGGAGCGCCGGTGGCTGGTCGACGATCCGAACGCCGCGCAGCTCCGCAGCCTTCGAGGCGACGAACCGGACCACCTCGATCACGTAGTCGACGTGGCTCTGCGTGTACGTCCGGCGCGGGATCGCGAGGCGCACCAGCTCCATGGCCGCAGGCGCCTCGGACCCGTCCGGATGCCGCCCGAACATGACCGAGCCGATCTCGCAGCCCCGGATGCCGCCCTCCCGGTACAGCGCGATCGCGAGGGCCTGGCCCGGGTATTCGAGCGGCGGGATCTGCGGCAGGAGGCGCCGCGCGTCGAGGTACACGGCGTGCCCGCCGAACGGTTTCACGAGCGGCACGCCCGCGACGTCGAGGGCCTCGCCGAGATACGCCGTGGACCGAACGCGATAGCGCAGGTAGTCCTCGTCCACGACCTCGCGCAGGCCCTGGGCGATCGCCTCGAGGTCTCGGCCGGCAAGCCCGCCGTACGTCGGGAAGCCCTCGGTGAGGATCAGGATGTTCCGGCATTGCTCGGCAAGCCGGTCGTCGTTCAGCGCGAGCCAGCCACCGATGTTCGCGAGCCCGTCCTTCTTCGCGCTCATGGTCATACCGTCGGCCAGCGACGCCATCTCGCGCACGATGTCCGGGATCGATCGATCGCCCTGGCCGGGCTCGCGGAGCTTGATGAACCACGCGTTCTCGGCGAAGCGACACGCGTCGAGGAACAGCGGCACACCCCGCCGCGTGCACACCTCGCGAACGGCGCGCAGGTTCTCGAGCGAGACCGGCTGGCCGCCCCCGGAGTTGTTCGTGACCGTCACGAAGACCACCGGCACCCTGCCCTCGTGCTCGCCGAGGAAGGCATCGAGCGCGGCGACGTCCATGTTGCCCTTGAACGGGTGCTCCGCCGTAGGGTCGCGGCCCTCGGGGATGACGAGGTCCACCGCCTCCGCGCCGGTTGCTTCGACGTTCGCCCGGGTGGTGTCGAAGTGCGTGTTGTTGGGCACGAACTTGCCGGCGCCACCCACCACGGAGAACAGGATTTTCTCGGCGGCGCGGCCCTGGTGGGTCGGGATGACGTGGCGGAACGGGAACAGCGACTGGACACTTTCGAGGAACGCAAACCACGAGGGCGAGCCGGCGTAGCTCTCGTCGCCGTGCTGGACGGCGGCCCACTGGTCGCGCGACATCGCGCCGGTGCCAGAATCGGTCAGGAGATCGATCAGGACGTCGTCGGCGTGGAGGTTGAACAGGTTGTACCCAGCCGCCTCGAGGGCCGCGTCACGCTGCTCGACGGTGGTCAGCCGGATCGGCTCGACGGAGTGGATCCGGAACGGCTCGATGATCGTTTGCCTACGGTCCACGAGCCCGAGGATAGGGCGCGCCGTGGCCGTCGCGCCGTCAGTCGATGCGCCAGTACACCCCGCCGCCAGTGAAGCAGTGGTGCAGGGCCATGCACAACCCCTTGGTCATGTCCCAGATGCGCCCCGAGACGTACGGTCCGCGATCCTTGACGTAGGTCGTGACGGTATGGCCGAGGTACTTGAACGTGACCTTCGTGCCGCACGGCAGCGTTCGATGCGCGACGCCGATGTCGTCCGCCTGCATCCCGTCGGCGCCGAACATTCCGCACGCGCCGTCGTGGCCCCAGAACCCGGGCCCGTACCAGCTGATGTTGTTGTCGAGATGCCAGATGTAGCGAATGATCGCGTTCGCGGCAGGCAGCGCGGCATCCGGCCGGCCTTCGAGGAACGCGGCCGCGGCGACACGCGGCTCGCGGAGCAGCGTGTCGGCTGCGAGGCTGCCATCGGACGCGTAGGACGGATCGAGCGTGAGCGTCGTCATCGCCTCCGCCGATGGATCGAAGCCGACGGCGGTGAAGGCCGAAGGATCGATGGTTTCCGGCGCACTCGGGGTGTGCGATCCGGCAAACCCGGGGAAGACGATCGAGGCGAGCACCGTGATGAGCGCGGCGCGCGCGACGACTCTGTTGAGTCGCACGTCTGGCGCAACCTTAGCGTACGTGGCTCTTCCGCGGGCCCGGCACGCCCGCGACACGCCCGACGTGGGCGCGTTGCAGTCGCGTGACGGGCACCCTGTCGACGCCCGGATCCGGCGTGGCGCCTGAGGCCGGCCCGACGCCGGAGGCCGGACTGACGCGCGAGCTCGCGCTCGACCGACCGATCGACCTGCGGGCGGTGTTCGGGCTGCTCGTGCGGGGGACCGGCGATCCGACGATGCGCGTCTCGGCCACCGCCGCGATCCGGGCCTCCACGACGCCCGACGGGCCGGGCACGATCGACCTGCGGCTGTCCGGCTCCACGCTCCTCGCCACGGCGTGGGGCCCGGGCGCGCGATGGCTGCTGGAGGCGCTGCCGGCTTCGCTGGGCCTGGACGACGATGACACCGGGTTCGAGCCCGGGCTCCATCCGGTCGTCGCCGGGCTCGCCCGACGCCTCGGCCGCGTCCGCCTGGGCCGGACCGGCGCGGTCTGGGAGGCCCTCCTGCCGGCGATCCTGGAGCAGCGGATCACGGGCACGGAAGCGTGGCGCAACTACCGGCGTCTGGTGCGCGCCCACGGCACGCCCGCGCCCGGGCCGCACGGCCTGCTCGTCGCGCCGACGCCGGAGGTCGTGCGGGCGCTGCCATCCTACGCGTTCGTTGCGCTTGGGGTCGAGCCACGGCGGGGGCAGTTGCTCCGGCGCATCGCCGGCGAGGCGCGCCGGTTCGAGGCCATGGGCGAGCCCGCGCGCCGGCCGGGCGGCGGCGGTGCCGGCGCCCGCTCCCTCGAGGCGTCGCTCCGTGCCCACGCCGGCATAGGGCCGTGGACCGCGGCCGAGGTGACGCTCCGCGCGCTCGGGGATCCGGATGCGGTGAGCGTCGCCGATGCCCACCTCTCGAACGTGGTCGGGTTCGTGCTCACCGGCGCCGCGCGCTCCTCGGACGAACGGATGCTGGAGCTGCTCGCGCCGTGGGCCGGCCATCGAGCGCGGGTCGTTCGGCTCATCGAGCGCTCCGGACTCGGGGCGCCGCGGTTCGGCCCCCGGGTCGCGCCGCGCGACATCGTGCGCGACGAGCTCCGGCGACGC
>DASSHR010000337.1:0-13403 GCA_035692745.1 Candidatus Limnocylindrales bacterium
GTGTTCGAGATGTGGTCCTCGCCGCGGATGATGTCCGTCATGTCCATCGCCGCGTCATCCACGACCACGACGAAGTGGTACAGCGGATCGCCGTTGCTGCGGACGATCACGAAGTCGCCGCCCAGGTTCGCCGTATCGATCTCGACCGTGCCGCGGACGAGGTCGTCCCAGGCGACCTTGCCGGGCTTCACCCGGAAGCGCAGCGCCCCGCGCTTGCCGTCCTTCTCCCGGGCGGCGCGCTCGTCCGGTGTGAGCGCAGCGCAGCGACCGACGTACCGCGGTGCCTGGTGCGCCGCCTCCTGCGCCTTCCGATCGGCATCGAGCTCCTCGGGGGTGCAGTAGCAGGGGTACGCGAGGTCGCGCGCGAGGAGGTCGTCGGCCGCCGCCCTGTATCGATCGAGCCGCTGCATCTGGCGATACGGCCCGTACGGCCCGTGATCGGAGCCGCCGGCCGAGTCCGGCCCTTCGTCCCACGTGATCCCGAGCCAGTGCATGTTGTCGATGAGGTCCGCCTCGAACGCGACCGTGCTGCGCGCGACGTCCGTGTCCTCCATCCGGAACACGAACGTGCCGCCGTTCTTTCTGGCGTACAGGTAGTTGAACAGCGCCGTTCGCGCAGTCCCGATATGGAGCGGGCCGGTGGGGCTCGGCGCGATGCGGACGCGGAGTGCTGGCATGGCGGCCAGCCTACCAGAGGCACGCTAACCCGTCTCGACGGATCACCGGTTACGCGACCACGGCGGACTCGTGGGCGTGTCCTGCCAGATCGTCGCCAGCCGCTGTTTGCGGGCTGCTGGCCCTCCGCAACCTGCCAGATCGCCACCACGTGGCAGGTATGGGCCGATCAGGGCCGCGAGGCTGCCAGATCGCCGCCGTCTGGTGCTTCGGCCGGTAGCAAGCTGGTCGGCGCGCTCATCGCCAGTGGCAGGCACCCGCGCCACGGCACGTTGCACGCACGATCGCCTGACAGGAGCCTGCCCAAGCACCACCACACGGCGATTTGGCAGGAACGGCTACGAGCCGATTGGCTGCCCCGAGACTGTTCACGCCCCGGCGCAAGGTCAGCGGCGGGGCACCCGATGGAAGAGGGCGGGATCGGCCTCGCCGGGCAGGACGAGCACGAGGCCCGCCGGCCGAAGGCCGAGCGTCGCCCGGCCGAGCGGTCCGTCGAGCGTGAGGGAATCCAGGGATTCCGAGCGCGCCAGGATGGTGGCGTGGGCGCCGGGCCGCAGCCCGCGTGCCTCGAGGTACGAGAGCAGCCCGGCGTCCTCCTCGGCCGCCTCGGTGATTCGGTAGATCGTGACCCGGTTGCCAGCCTCGATCGAGGCGAGCGGCACGCCCGGCGGGCGCCGCCGCGCCGTTTCCGCGTCGAGCGGATTGCCGTGCGGACACGTCTCGGGATGGCCGAGCAGCTCGTCGAGTTGGGCCTCGACGCGCGGCGAGATCGCCGCCTGGAGCCGTTCGGCTTCGATATCCGATTCGGCCCAGCCGAGCCCGACGATCTCGGTGAGCAGCCACTCGCACAGGGCGTGCCGGCGGAAGATTCCGTCGGCGGCGGTGCGGCCGGGCTTCGTGAGCTGCAGCTCGCGGCCCTCGGCGAGGATCACGAGGCCATCCGCTGCCAGGCGGCGGAACATCTCCGAAGCGGCCTGCGTGCTGACGCCGAGCTTCCGCGCAACCTGCGAGGCAGTGATCCGCGAGCCGTCGCCGGCCATGATCCGGAGCGTGAGCAGGTACTCCTGGGCGGAGCTGGAGAGGTCGTTCGAGGGTCGGTGCCGGCTCTCGCTCACGTGGCGACTCCCGCTCCCGATCCCGCGTCCGGCCGACGGACCCGCCTCGCAACCGCCCACGCGACGCCGACGAGCCACGCCGTCCCGAGCAGCACCGTGAGCGCCGGCGCGGCCTGAGGGGCGCCGCTCGCGCCGAACGCAAGCAGGAACGCCGTCACCGGCGCAACGCCGGCGAGCAGCGCGATCGTGCCCGTCGCGAGGATCCGCGTCAGCGCCGGAACGAGCAGCAGCACGCCGAGAACGAGCGCCTGGGCAAGCCAGGGCAGCATCGCGTCGGTGCCGTCGCATTGCGCACCGAATGCCGTGCAGCCGGTCGCCTCGCCGATCAGCGCCGCGGCAGCCAGCCCGATGGGCGGCCACGCGACGAGGGCAATGCCGAGGCGTCGCACGGGATCATCAGCCGGTTCGCCGAGCCATCGGAGGGGCGCGGCGGCCGGCTCTTCGGCGGCCGGCTCTTCGGCGGCCGGCTCTTCGACCGCGGCCACGGAGGGTCCTGCGTCACCCGCCCGCGTCCAGCCGGATTCCGTCGCGGCGGGTGACCAGCGCGGCGCCGGCCGGCTGCGCTGCCCGCGCGCGGGTGGTGCTGCGCGGCCGTCCGCGCTCGGGCCGGCGGGCGTCGGGCCGGTAGCCGTCGGGCCGTCCGGTGTCGAGTCGGGCGCGCCGTCGGCAGCGTCGCCAGCCTTGGGCAGTGCGTCCGCCTCGCGATCCTGCAGTGGGCGCCGGGCGCGCTGCTGGTAGTCGGGCCCGTGCTTGCGAGGATCGGCGTACTCGCGCGGATTGACGATCCAGTACTCCCCGGTGCTGGGGCCGTACCAGGAAGCGCCGCTCCACGTCGCGTCGGCCGGATCACGGGCCTCGTCATAGGACGTGGAACCCATGGTGGCCTTGCGGGTCGCGCGCTTCCGGGTGCCGCCCGGTGCTCCCGCGCCGCTCGTCCCGGTGGATCGCCGGCCACCGGTCGCCCCGCCGGCGGTGCCCGACCCGCTCGCGCCGCTCGTGCCACGTGCAGCCCCGGCACCGGAGCCTGCAGATGCGGACCGCGCACGTTCCCGCGCCGCCCTGGCTCGGGCGGGATCGGCGCGCCACGGCTCGCTCGTCGACGTGGCGTTGCCCGCGGCCGAGGCCCCGCGTGAGCGCATGCCGCCGAGCGTCACGCGGCCCGTACGGATCTGCTCGTACGCCGCCTGGATCGCGAGGAAGCGCGGGATCGCCTGCTCGCCGGCGGAGTCGGGATGGAACGCCTTGGCGAGCCGCCGGTAGGCGCGCTTGACCTCGGCGGCGGGCGCGCCCGGCTCGAGGCCGAGCGTCGCGTACGGATCGGTGATCTGGGGCGGCTTCGCAGGCACGCTCAAAGCCTACGCGCGACAGGGCCTGCGCACGGGCATGGCGCCAGCGTGAAGAACCTGCGCCGGCTCCGCGCCGCCCGCCGCCACTCGCCCGCTAGCGCAGCAGCTCCCCCACCGGCGCGAGCTCGAACGAGGCGACCGCGCCGGCGACCTCGCGACCGTGGGGATCCGGCGAGATCGGCACGTGGTAGCGGCTCAGCATCCGCAGCGGCTGCCCGTCGAGCACGCCCGCCTGCACCAGCGCCTCGACGGCCGCGGCCGACGTCGATCTGTCGCTCGCTCCGCCGTCCTCGACCTTGAGCGCCATGCCCGTCGCGACCGACGAGCCGCCCCGGGTGCGCGGGCCGGCAAGGATCGCGAAGCAGCGCAGGCCCTCGGCGCCGCCTTTCGCGGCGATGCGGCCGGGCAGCGCCTTCGCGACCGACGTGTCGAGCCGATCGCGCGTGCCGCCGACCAGGTCCGGGTACGCGAGCATGGCGTCCCGCACCACGGTCAACGATCCGGCCACGGCGGAGCGAGGATCCGACGCCGGCACCGCCGCTGGATCCGCGAGGAACGCATACGCCCGCGCGATGTCGCGGAGCGGGAATGCGTACGTCGGGACGCCGCAGGCATCGACGCCGGCCACGAGCTTCGACGACGTCGTGCCGAAGGCCGTCGCGATCGCTTCGCGGGCAGCCACCTGGGCGGGGTGCTCATCGAGCCAGTAGCCATCCGGATTCCAGCCGCCGAGCCGCGACAGGAGCAGGAACGATGCGTGGTAGCCCGAGCACATGTGCCGGATCTCGCCGGGCCGCTCGCCATCGCGGGCGAGGCGAGCTGCGGTCAGTGCATCGATCGGGGCTCCCTCCGTGGAGAGCCGCAGCCCGGACTGCGAGACGTTCGTGCGCCGGAACATGCCCTGGAGCGTGCGGACGTGGAGATCTTCGCCGGAATGGCTCGCGGCCATGATCGCGATCTCCGGCGGCTCGAGCTCGAACGCCTTGACGCCACCGGCCTCGAGCAGGGCGAGGATCCCGAACGGCTTGACCGCCGACCGGAGGTTGACGAGGTGGTCCGGGTCGCCGAGGGCGCGGAACATGCGGCCGCCGGCATCGACCTCGACGATGTCGCCCCGGTGGACGCTTTCCTCGACCCCGTTGCGCAGCTGCCGGACGAGGACAGGCGGGGCCGTTCGACGCGATTTCGGCGCCGCGCCGGCCGCTCCAGCCGCTCCCGAGCCCCGCGCGCGGACGGCGTCGGCGGGCTGGGCGGGCACGGGGTGAGGGTACTCCCGCCGATGCTAGGATGCCGCTCGATGCCCCCCGCGGACCTCCCCCCGACCCTGCACGTGTCGCAGCACCCGGCGGTGCTCCACAAGCTCGGCATCCTGCGTGACGAGGCGACCGAGCCGAAGAAGTTTCGCGAGGTCGTGCGCGAGCTCTCGTGGCTCCTCGGCTACGAGGCGCTCGCCGACGCGAAGGTCCGCTCGCGCCAGGTCACGACACCGATCGAGACGATGGCCGGCCACGAGCTGGGCGAGCGCATCGGGCTCATCCCGATCCTGCGCGCCGGCCTCGGCATGGTCGATGCGATGCTCGAGCTGATGCCGACCGCGGAAGTCTGGCACCTCGGGTTGTTCCGCGACGAGCGGACGCTCCGTCCGGTCGAGTACTACAACAAGCTCCCGGACTCCGCGAACGTCGACCTGTGCCTCATTCTCGACCCGATGCTCGCCACTGGCGGCTCGGCCACGGCGGCGATCGAGGTCCTCAAGCGCTGGGGCGCGGTCAAGCCCGTTCGCATCAAGCTGCTCAACCTGATCGCGGCGCCGGAAGGCGTGCGTGCGGTCGCGGAGGCGCACCCCGACGTGGAAATCTACTGCGCCGCGCTCGACCGGCAGCTGAACGCCAAGGGCTACATCATGCCCGGGCTCGGCGACGCGGGCGATCGTCAGTTCGGGACCGGCAAGGGCTGACGCGACCGGTCAGAACGCGAAGGACGGCACTGGTCCGGGCCGCCTTCGTGTCGGATCCTCCTGGTACGACCAGCACCATGGAGGCATGCAATGACGAAACCCACCATCACCCGGATGTTCATCGGCAGCGTCGCGGCCTTTGTCGCAGCCATCGTGCTCGGGATCTTCGCGTGCACGTGGGCGTTTGCGAACGGCGTGTTCCAGCTCGACGGCCACGATGTCGTCGGGCTCAACAGCTCGCCCACGACGTGGTGGATGATCGGCCTGCTGCTCGTCGCCGGCCTGGTCGTCCTCGGCTCCGTGATCGGCGGCCTCGTCTCGTGGATCGGCGCCCTGCTCAACACCGCACGCCTCGAGGACAAGACGTGGTTCATCCTCCTGCTGGTGCTCGGACTGCTGAGCTTCGGCTTCGTCGCGATGGTGCTGTACGTGATCGCCGGACCTGACGGCACCCCGCCGGCGCTGCCGCGGGACCATCGACCCATCCAGCCCGGCGGTGTCCCCGCCTGACGCGGTGGCGCGCTGGGTGCTCTTCGCTATCGATCGTGTGCCGGCGTGGTGCCGGGGCGTGCGCCCGGCTGGCTGCCGCCCGCTGACGACTCGAGGAACGAGCGGACGGCATTGCCCACGCCCCTGGCGTCGTCCAGCCACAGCATGTGGCCCGCGTCCGGGATGACGTGCAGCTGGGCGTGCGGGAGCTGACCGACGATCCGCTTCGCATCGTCCACGCTGCCCTCGGGATCCGCGCTGCCGATCACGTACAGGAGCGGCTGGCCGACCCCGGCCAGCTGCGCCGGCTCGAACATGAGACCGGGCCGCCACGCATTCCCGTGAATCACCGCGTCGCGGATCATCGCGCGCTCGTTGAGCATCGTCCGGGTCCCGCGCACGAGGGCGACGTGCCAGTCGAACAGGACGTCCGGCACTCGGCCTGCATCCAGGGTCGGACCGTGGCCGTCCTGTCGCAGCATGTCCTTTGCCCGGGCCTGGCTCTGCGGCAGGCGGGCCATGACCGCACCCAACGGCGAGGCCAGCACGCGCAGGAAGGTCGGGCGTGGCATCTCCGCGAGGATCGGAGCGGCTCCCAGGATGGCGATCCGCTCGACGCGGGCGGGATGGCCCAGCGCCAGGCGCAGCGCCCACGCCCCGCCGATGGAATGGCCGATCACGTGGGTCCGCTCGATCCCGAGCGCATCGAGGACGTCGCCCATGACCTGGGTCGCGACGCTCCCGACCTCGCGCTTCCGCCAGTCGATGGGCGAGCTCAGGCCGGCGCCGGGACGGTCGATCAGGATGCTGCGATAGCCGGGCAACTCGCGCACCAGCCCCGCGAGGCCCGCTGCGGGCCAGAGGCCGCCGTGCACGAAGACGATCGGCTGCCCGGCTCCGACCTCCTGGACCCGGAGGCGCACCTCGCCTGCCGCGACCTCGATGAACCGCTCGGTCGGCGCAAGTCCGTAGTGGCTCCAGACCGCTTGCTCGGCACGTCGATAGCGCTCCGTCGGCTGATCAACGGATTCCGTTCCGATGGCTCGGCTGGTCATGGCATGCTCCTCCGTGACGACTGCTCGACGGCAACGTACGGCCACGCGATCACGCTCAGGTAGTTCGAAGATCGAACTTCCGCGCCACCGATGCAGTGAGAGAATGCGGCCATGGGCTCGAGCGCAACCGGCGGCTACTGCGCCTTCACGAAGGCCGTGGAGCGGCTCGGCGACCGGTGGAGTCTCCTGATCCTCCGCGAGCTCACGCTCTTCGGCCGTCAGGGCTTCAACACGCTGGCCGACGGCCTACCGGGACACATCTCCCGGTCGGTGCTGACGGCCAGGCTCCGAAGGCTCGAAGAGCTCGGCATCGTCGTTCGCCGGTCCGCGTCCCGAGGGCACACCGCGGAATACCTGCTGACCCCGGCAGGCGAGCAGCTGCGGCCCGTCCTCCGCGCGCTGTGGGGCTGGGCGGAGCAATGGATGCCCCACGATCCCGCGATGGCCTTGCGCGATCCCGGCGTGATCGCATGGTGGCTCGCGCACCGCGTCGACACCGCCAGGGTCCCGGAGCGCCAGGTGGTGCTCGAGATCGCGATGCCCGGCGCGGACGTGCCGCGCGGTTGGATCCTGCTCGCGCAGGGCACGGAACCGACCCTCTGCGCGGAGGACCCCCTGCTCGACCCGGACCGGTATGTCTACGTCGATGCCGATGCAGCGGCGCTGTACCCGATCGCTCGAGGGATGCGAACGTGGGCTGCCGCGATCGAGGATCGATCCGTCCGTATTGACGGGTCGCCGGCCCTCGTCCGCGAGCTTCCGTCGTGGTTCCTTCCGCCCGAAGCGGCGGAGCTGCCCCTGGCCTTCGCGGCATCGCAGGCGGGAGCCTGAATCGTCGAGGCCGGCCCGTTGGGCCGGCCTCGAAGGCGATGCGGGAGCAGCGGCGGCGGAAGGCCGCCGCGAATGCGCTGGCCGGCTAGTTGCCGCCCTCGTTGAGCGTGACGGTGCCCGGCGTGTACGACGCACCCAGGCCGTCCGTGCCGGCCGGCAGCGCCGCGAACGCGGCAGCAGCGAGGTCGGAGCGGGTGGCGTCGGCCGCCGGGGCGGCCGTGAGCACCTTGTACGTGGTCGCGATCTGGATCGTCTGGTCGTAGGCGGCCTGGTCGAACTGGCCGATGCCCTTGGTCGACGGCCAGATCAGGTTGTTGATCTCGTTCATCTGCCACGCCTGGTGGCTGGCACCGAGCTGGCTGCCGTTGGCGAGGACGAGGTCCACGCACTTCTGGGCGTTGTCGCGGCAGTAGATCCAGCCGCGGTAGCTCGCGGTCAGGAACTTCGTCGCGATGTCCGAGTTCCCGGGCTTCGCGAGCCATGCGGCGGAGGCGAAGAGCTGGTCCTGGAGCATCGCGGTGCCCACCGTGGGATCGTTGAAGTCGATGATGTTGAAGTCGGCCGGCGTGTACAGCGCGCCCGTCGCCGGGTTCTTCGCCTCGAGGACCTGGGCGTACTCGTTGTAGATCATCGCCTGGGCCACATCGAGGTCGCCGCCCAGCAGGCCCGACATGTCGAAGTTCTGCTGGATGATGTTTTCCTTGGCGGGGTCGAGCCCCGCCTTGGTCAGCGCGGCGAAGAGCTCGGGCTCATTGCCGCCGAGCCACGACCCGATCTTCTTGCCGCCCATCGAGGCCGGCGTGGTGATGTTCTTTTCCTTGAACGACACCATGCGCGTGCCGGAGCGGGCGAAGATCTGGGAGATCGAGACGAGGTCCGTGCCCGCCGTGCCCGAGGCGCCTTCGCGCGATCGGAGCATGTTCGGCAGCCAGGCGACGCCGATGTCGGCGCCACCTGAGGCAACGACCTGCACGTTGTTGACCTGCGGGCCGCCGATCAGGATCTGGAGGTCGAGCCCGGCGTCCTTGTAGTAGCCCTGGTCCAGCGCGGCGTAGTAGCCCGCGAACTGCGCCTGGGTCACCCACTGCAGCTGGAGCTTCACGGTCGTCATCGGTCCGGCGCTCGCGGGCGCGGTCGTTGCGCCGGCGGTTCCGGGCGCCGTGGTTGCCGTCCCACCGGTGCCCGGCGCGGTCGTCGCGCCTGTGGACGGGGTGCACGCGGCCGCGATCAGCGCAATGACGGCGCCGAGCGCGGGCGTGCCCTTGATTCGAGTCATACGCGAGTCCTCCTCCACGGTCCGGGCGGGGTCGGGATGCCGAACCGATCGCGCGGACGATAGCGCACCGGAAGCCGCCGCTGCGTTGCGCGACGGCGACGATTACGACTCGCCCGAGGCGCCCTCCGAGCGCCGCCACGGGAGCGCGATCCGCTCCACCAGTGCGGCCATCAGGTACAGGCCGATTCCCAGCACGCAGGCCATCACGATCGCCGCCCACGCGTTGGGGTACTTGAACGAGCCCGTCTGGTTGGTCACGTAGATCCCGAGCGAGTACAGCGGCCCACCGAAGAACTCCCCGACCACCGCGCCGATGACGCTCAGCGTCACCGCGATCCGGAGGGCGGTGAACCAGTACGGCAGGGCGTTCGGGATGCGCACCTTGCGCAGCACCTCGAAGGGCGACGCGGCGTACGAATCCATGAGCTCGATCGCCGCCGGATCGACCTGCGTGAGGCCCCGGATCGTGTTCACCATGACCGGGAAGAAGGTCATCAGCGCGACCACGGTGATCCGCGGGAGCTGGCTCTCGAACCCGAACCAGTTGATCATGATCGGCGCGAAGGCGATGATCGGGATCGTGCTCATCCCCGTCCCGAGCGGGACCAGCGTCTCGCGGATCGTGGCCCAGCGCGCCGTCGCGAGGCCGGCGAGGGTCCCCAGGGTCACGCCGGCGGCGAGGCCGAGGATCGCCTCCGTGCCCGTGTACAGCAGGCCGCGCTGGAGCGTCGTCCACTGCTCGCCGAGCGCCGCCCAGATGATCGACGGTCGCGGGATCAGGAACGTCTTCACGTCGAGCGCGAGGAACAGCTGCTCCCAGAGCACCAGCACGGCGACGAACACCACGACCGGCGGCAGCCAGCTCGCCGAGCGGCGCCGGATCGCGGCCAGGGTCATCGGTCGCCCTCGGTCACGCGATGCCTTCGGCGCGGATGCGGTCGACGTCGGGCACACCCGCATCGTCCCTCCGGCGCAACGCCTCACGCACCTCCGTGACCAGCTCGAAATAGCGCTCCTGCTCGCGCGTCTCGACGGTCCGGGGCTGCGGGAGGTCGATGTCGATCACCTGCGTGACCCGCCCGGGGCGCGCCGACATCACGACCACCTTCGTCGACAGGAACACCGCCTCCGGGATCGAGTGGGTCACGAACACGACCGTCGTCCGGGTGCGCGTCCAGATGCCCATCAGCTCGAGGTTCATGCGCTCGCGGGTCATCTCGTCGAGCGCGCCGAATGGCTCGTCCATGAGCAGCAGCTTCGGGTCGAAGGCAAGGGCGCGCGCGATCGCGACGCGCTGCTGCATGCCGCCCGACAGCTGCCACGGATGGCGGCCCCCGAAGCCCTCGAGCTCCACGAGCTTCAGCAGCTCGCTCGAGCGGCGTGCCCGTTCGGCCTTCTTGAAGCCCATGAGCTCGAGCGGCAGCTCGATGTTCCGGGCGATGTCTCGCCACTCCATGAGCACCGGCGCCTGGAAGACCATCCCGTAGTCGCGGTCGAGGCGAGCCCGGCGCGCGGGCTTGCCGTTCACCTCGATCGAGCCGGCCGATGGTGCCGTGAGATCGGCGATGAGGCGCAGGAGCGTGGACTTGCCGCAGCCGGACGGGCCGATCAGCGAGACGAACTCGGTCTGGTCGATCGCGAGGTCGATGCCCTCGAGCGCCCGGACCGCGCCGGATGCCGTGCCGAACACCTTGTCGACCCCCGAGACGCGGACGACGGGTGCGGTCATGGTCGCGGCGTCGCTCACCGGCGGGCTCCCTGCATCAGGCACCGGTTGCCGACCGGTAGCGGTTGCGCGTCAGCAGCGTCTCGGCCAGGCGAACGAGGCCAACGAACGCGAGCCCCAGGATCGAGCAGGCGATGATCGTGGCCCACAGCCGTTCCGGGCCGGACGTGTAGTACTGGTTGTAGTTGAGCAGCGACGCGCCGAGGCCGTCGGGGATCCCGGATGGCAGCTCGCCGATGAGGGCGCCGATGACGGACGCCGCGGCGGCGACGCGCAGCGACGAGAACAGGTACGGCACCGACGTGGGCAGCCGAAGCTTCCACAGGACCGCGAGCTTGCCGGCCGCGTAGGAGCGCATCAGCTCGAAGGCGCGCGGGTCCGCGGCCCGAAGGCCTCGGAGCGCGGCGATGGTCACCGGGAAGAACGTCAGGTACGCGCTGATGATCGCGACCGACACCCAGCCCGCCTTCGTCGCGACGACGATGAGCGGCGAGATCGCGAGGATCGGCACGGTCTGCGAAGCGACGACGTAGGGCACGAACGCTCGCTCCGCCAGGCGCGAGTGCACGAAACCGATGCCGAGCAGGAGCCCGAGGAGCCCGCCGACGGCGAACCCGATCAGCGCCTCACGGAACGTGAACCAGGCCTGACCGGCGAGGATCGCGCCGAGTGGCGCGCCGTTGCGCTGGGCGGGCTCGGCGAACGCGCCCGCCACGTCCCAGATGTGCGGCAGGGAAAGGTCACGGGCGATCCGGGACGGCATCGGCGGCGTGTGCTCGATGTCGATCGGCAGCCCGAGGAAGGTCGCGTGGATCCGCCACGGATCGCCGAAGAACCACTTCGCGCCCTCCCAGACGAGCGCCAGGAGGACGACGATCGCGAGCCACGTGAGCGCGATTCGGACTCGCCGGCCCGGAAGGGCGAGCCGCCGCTGTGGCAGGCTCCGGGCGGCGACGGCCATCTACCCGGCGACCGCCTGGTCCGCGATGTCGAGCGCGCGATCGATGACCTCGAAGCCCGCCGCGAGCTGCTCCTCGGTGATGCACAGGGGCGGGTTCGTGTGGATCGAGTTGTTCGGCGTGAAGGCGTACAGGCCCTCCTGCCGGAACAGCTTCTGGATCGCCTTCATCTCGTCCGAGGTGCCGTTGTACGGGGTGAGCGGCGTCCACGGCTCGTGGGACCGGACGAGGTCGATGATCCCGAACAGCCCGAGGTTGCGAATCGCGCCCACCGACGGGTGCTTGTCGCGCAGCCGCTCGTGGTGCCGGCGCATCACCGGTCCGAGCCGCTGGGCGTTGCCGATGAGGTCGTCCTCCTCATACACGCTGATCGTCGCCAGCGCCGCCGCGAGTGACACCGGGTGCGACGAGTACGTGAGGCCGCCGTAGTACATCTTGTTCTCGAACGCCTCGGCGATGTGGTGGCGCATCGCGACCGCGCCCAGCGGCAGGTACGAGCTCGTGAGGCCCTTGGCCATGGTCATGAGGTCCGGCACGACGTCCCAGTGATCGACACCGAACCAGCGGCCGGTGCGACCGAAGCCGGCCATGACCTCGTCGGCGACCATCAGGATGTTGTTCCGATCGCAGATCTCGCGGACGCCCTGCAGGTAGCCGTCCGGCGGGATGAGGATGCCGTTCGTGCCGACGATCGTCTCGAGGAAGATCGCCGCGATCGTGTGGGCGCCCTCGTAGCGGATCACGTCTTCGAGGCCCTGCAGGCTCTCGGCCGCGGAGCGCGGCTCGGCCTCGCCCCAGCGATGCGTGTCGGGGTAGCGGACGACGCCGACGAGGCCCGGCTCGTTGGCCCAGCGCCGCGGATCGCCCGTGAGCGTCATCGCCCCGAACGTGGCGCCGTGGTAGGCGCGGTAGCGGGCCAGCACCTTGTACCGGCCGGTGTGGTGGCGCGCGAACTTGATCGCGTTCTCGATCGCCTCGGCGCCGCCGAGGGTGAAGAACACCTTGTCCATGTCGCCGGGCAGGATCTCGGCCAGCTTCTGGCCGAGCCGGGCCCGGATCTCCGTTGCGAAGGCCGGCTGGACGTACTGCAGCTTGAGCGCCTGCTCCGTGATCGCGTCGATGACGCGCCGGTCGCCGTGCCCGATGTTCACCGACATCAGCTGGCTGTTGAAGTCGAGGATCCGCTTGCCCTCGGGCGTGTACAGGTAGACGCCCTCCGCGCGATCGATCGCGAGCGGGTCGAGCGCGCTCTGCACCGACCACGAGAAGAAGGTGTGCTTGCGGCTGAGGGCGACGATCTCCTCGCTGGTCATGTGCGAGGTCGCGGGTTCGACGGTCATCTGGGGCCTCACGGGTGGTGCTCGGCAGTGCTGCCGCGGGATCGTCGTCATTAGACCACGCGAACGCCCCGGCAGATCGCGCGCCGGGGCCGCGCGGCGGTACGCTGCCGCGCGCCGTGACTTCCGAATCCATGCCCGCTCCGTCGCTCTGGCGCCACGCCGACTTCCTGAAGCTCTGGGTCGGCCAGACCATCTCCGAGCTCGGCTCGGTGGTGACGCGGACGACCATGCCGCTCGTCGCCTTGCTCGTCCTGGGCGGCGGCCCGCTGGAGTTCGCGCTGCTCGTCATCTCCGAGAGCCTGGCCGTGCTGCTCGTCAGCCTCGTCGCGGGGGCCTGGGTGGACCGATTGCGGCGCCGCCCGCTGCTGATCTGGGCCGACGCGATCCGCGCCGCGCTGCTGCTCTCGATTCCCGTCGCGTACGCGCTCAATGCCCTCCGGATGGAGCAGCTGTACGTCGTGCTGTTCCTGGTGGCGTGCCTGAGCGCGGTCTTCAGCAGTGCGTATCCCGCCTACGTGCCCACCCTCGTCGGCAGCGAGCGCGTCATCGATGCGAACGCGAAGCTCGCCACGAGCTCGTCGATCGCCGAGATCGGCGGCCCGGGCTTTGCGGGCGCGCTCGTCAGCCTGTTCCG
>DASSHR010000338.1:0-5118 GCA_035692745.1 Candidatus Limnocylindrales bacterium
CCGGATCCAAGCGACTCGACAGGAACGGGACCTCCGGGTCCCGTGGAGGTTTCCCACGATGAATCCGATCATGCGGATCGCGGTGATCGCGGCCGTCTTCGTCGTCGCCGTCGGCATCGCCTTCCTTGCCTGGCGTCCGACGTCGAACGTCGCGGTGCCGCCATCGCCGTCACTTGCCGTCCCGACGATCGAAGGCAGCTGGGAGGTGGAATTCACGCGCGAGGAGATGCTGGCCGCCGGCATCTCCGACCCGGCCGAGGACAACAACAGCAATTACGGCCAGTTCCGGCTCACGCTCGAAGGCGGCCGGTGGGCCCTGCGGCAGCTCGCGCCCGTCGACCGGGGAGGCGGCGTGTCCACGTATACGGTCGACCCGGCCGTGGCGCACCTGTACGCACCACGCGACGGCGTCACCTTCGACATCCCGTACGTGGTGACGCCGACGACGCTGACCTTCGGTCCAGGCGGACCGGTCACCTTCAGAGTCAAATCCTGGACGCGGGCAACGACCGAGCTGCTCCCGCAGTCGCCGACCGCAACGGGACCACTGAAGTTCGGGATCTATGACGGACCGACGCTGCAGGTGGCCGACCTCATCGCCGCCGTCAACGCGGACCCGACCCTCACCCCAGAGGAGCGCACCCAGGTGATCGACGTGTTCCTCGGCATCCGGGGCCACGTGACGTGGCGCGATTCGATCGAGCTGCTCGAGGGCCAGCTGTTCGAGCGGCAGACCATCGACGGCGTCACGGGCCTCGGCTCGTTCGGCGCCTATGCATTCCCGACCGACCAGACGCTGCTGTACACCGAGGGCGGCCCCGGAACGAGGGGCACCAGGTTCGATCTCACGATCAGCGGCGAAACGTTCACGCTCCATCGCACGACGCCGGCTAATGACGCAGCCGATGAGTTCGTCACCCGCACGATCTTTGAGTCCGGACCGTTCGTGCTTCGATGAGGGGTTGCCGCTGACCGCGTCGGTGCGCGGTACCGCGTCCTAGACTGGCCTCCGCACGAACGCGGAGGCCAGTCGATTCCATGTACTACGCCCGCCACGGCCAGGTTCCCCAGCAGCGGCACACCCAGCTTCGCCAGCCCGACGGCACCCTGTACGCCGAGGAGCTCTTCGGCGTGGAAGGCTTCAGCGGCCGGTCATCACTGCTCTACCATCTCACGCCGCCCACGATGACCCACAAGGTCGAGGCCGTGCGCCAGGTCAAGCTCGAGGCGGCGCGCGAGGACGTCCACCGCCACCACCTCACGAAGACCGGCGACGTGAAGCCGAAGGGCGACGCGATCTCGGGGCGCATCCCGCTGTACTTCAACAGCGACGTGGTGTTCGGGATCGTTCGGCCGGCCGAGGCGATGCCCGCGAACCAGTTCTACCGCAACGGCGTCGCCGACGAGATGCTGTATGTCCACGAGGGCACCGGCGTCTGCGACACGATCTTCGGCCCGCTCCGCTACGGCCCCGGCGACTACCTCGTGCTCCCGATCGGCACGACCTGGCGACTTGACCCCGACGAGGGCAGCGAGCAGCGGATGCTGTACCTCGAGGCGCCGTCGGAGATCGAGCCGCCGAAGCGCTATCGGAATGACTACGGGCAGCTGCTCGAGCACTCGCCCTATTCGCAGCGCGACATCCACCAGCCCGACGAGGCCGCGCCGCGCTCGGACGCGGGCGACTTCGTCATCCACGTGCGCTCGACCGACCTCGTCACGGCGTACCACTTCAAGCACCACCCGTTCGATCTCATCGGCTGGGACGGCTACCTCTGGCCGTTCCGGTTCAACATCGCCGACTTCCAGCCGATCACGGGTCGCGTGCACCAGCCGCCGCCGGTGCACCAGACGTTCCAGGCGCGGAACTTCGTGGTCTGCTCCTTCGTGCCTCGCAAGTTCGACTACCACCCGCTGGCCATCCCGGCGCCGTACAACCACTCGAACATCAACAGCGACGAGGTCATCTACTACGTGGCCGGCAACTTCATGAGCCGACGCGGAGTGGACATCGCCTCGTTCACGCTGCACCCGGCGGGGATCCCGCACGGACCGCACCCGGGCTCGGTCGAGGCCTCGATCGGCAAGGAGGGCACCGAGGAGCTTGCGGTGATGGTCGACACCTTCCACGCGCTGCACCTCACGCAGGCGGCGCTGGACCTCGACGACGACCGCTACCCGTACTCGTGGATCCCGCCGGAGGATCCGCACGAGCACGCCGCCGAGCTCTCGGAACGCGGACCGGAGGCCTTCCCGGACTGAGCTCCGGACACCGAGCTACTCGTCGGCGATTCGCAGCTCCGTCGCGATCCTGCGAGCGCCTCCGCCCGTCTGCGCGATCACGACGCCGACCAGGATCAGCGCCCCGCCGAGGAACTGGACCGGCGCCAGCGATTCCTGAAAGAGCAGCGCGGCGAGAGCGATCGTCCAGACGGGCTCGACCGTGCTGACGAGGGACGCCCGAGCCGCGCCGATCCGGTGGGCGCCGGCGTAGAACGCCTGCACGGCGATGAAGGTCGAGACGAGGCCGACACCCGCGATCCCGAACCACGCGTCAGCCGGGATCTGGTTCGGCAGGACGGGCCGACCCAGGCCCAGCGACAGCACCCAGTACGACACGGCCGTGGCCGAGAGCATCACGGCGCCCGCGGCCGTCGGGTTGGCACCGGCGCCGGTGTCGCGGCCGACATCCGCGCGGCCCTCGCCCGAGAGTCGCGCCGACAGGACGATCCACACGGAATAGATGACCGGGGAGATGGCGATCAGCGCGAGCCCCAGGAGCGGCGGCGCCGTGCCGCCGATGTTGCCGACCGCCAGCGCCACGCCGATCAGCGCGATGGCCAGGGCCAGCCACGCGCGCCGACCTTCGAGCGGCCGGCCGACCTGGAGCGAGATGACGGCCACGATGGCGGGGTACGTGTAGACCATCAGCGCGGCGAGGGAGGCCGAGACGGTCTGGAGGCCCGCGTAATAGGTCCCGGCGTTGCCCGTGTACAGCACGCCGAGCGCGATGGCCACGAGGACGGCGCGGCGATCCATCGCCCGGAGCCCGGCGCGAGCCGGCGGATACGCGGCGACCCACGCCCACGCGGCGACGGCACCGATGAGGAAGCGCCACGCCATGAACTCCTGCCATCCGACCCCGGCGGCGTAGACCGGCTTCGCGAACAGTGCGCCCGATCCGAACGCGAACGCGGAGATGACGGTGAGGACGATGCCGAGGACGACCTGCGAAGGCATCGAGCGAGGCTATCAGCGCCCCGGCGGCAGCCCCGCCCCGAACATGTGAGCGCAGCCCTCGAGGCCCTCCACCGTGATCGTGGGCCTCGGTCGAGACCGCCAACCTTCGGGCGTCATCCGAAAGTTCTGTGTCGGCCGGGGCACGCCGTGCGGCGCGAGCTCGCCGAACCCGTTCTTCTCGTAGCCGACGGCGATGCTGACGTTGTTGGAGGCGTGGTTGTCGAGGAACGCCGAGGTCTCGGCGAACCTGGCCCCGAGGTGATCGAAGGCGAGGCCGAGGACCGCCTGGCGCATCAGCTTGCCAATGCCATGGCCCTGGTGCTCCATCCCGAGCCAGGAGCCCGTGTGGACGGTGCGAAACACCGGAAACCGGTCTGCACGCACGTCCTGGAAGCCGACGGGCACGCCGCGCTCCCAGACGCCCAACGTCAGGACCCAGCTGTCGACCGCCCAGCGTCCGCGCGTGCCGACCCACCACTGGTAGGAGGACACGTTGCGCTCGGCGGTCGGCGCATCCGTCCAGGCCATCCCGAACGGCATCTCCGTCTTCGGGTGCAGTCCCGCCTCGATGATGTCGGCGAACGCGGGCAGCTCGGCCTCGGTCGGATAGCGCAGCTCGAGCTCGCCGGTTCGAACCCGGAGGTCGTAGAGCGGCCAGAGGTCGCGCAGCCCGAACGCGCTCGTGCTCATCCCGGCATCATACGGGCGTGACCACCACCGATTTCCGGCCATGGCCGGGCGCCGAGCTGCGCCGGCGGATCCTTGCGGGCGAGACGTTGTTCGGGGTCTGGGCGAGCCTCGCGTCGCCGGGCTCCGCGGAGCTGCTGGGCCGTGCCGGGTACGACTGGGTCGTGGTGGACATGGAGCACGGCTACACCACCGAATCGGAGCTCCTGGCGCACCTGACCGCGATCGAAGGGTCCGGTTCCGTTGCCCTCGTGCGGCCCCAGTCAGGCGAGCGGCTGCGCATCGGGCGCGCGCTCGACATGGGCGCCGCCGGGATCGTCGTGCCCCGGCTCGACACCCCGGAGCAGGTCCGCGAAGCCGTCACGTTCCTGCGCTATCCGCCGACGGGCCAGCGCGGGGTCGCGCTCCTCACGCGGGGTGCGCGCCTCGGGACCGTCAACCACGCGGGCGTCGCGGCGCTCAACGACGACATCGTCGGCATCGTCCAGATCGAATCGCCTTCCGCGCTTGCGGCCGCCGACGACCTCGCCGCCATCGACGGCGTCGATGTCCTCTTCGTCGGTCCCGCGGACCTGTCGCACTCGCTGGGCATTCCCGGCCAGTTCACCAACCCGATCTACCAGGATGCGCTGCGGAAGGTCGTCGCGGCTTGTCGGGCGCACGGTAAGGCGCCGGGCATCCTGCTGTACGACCACGCGTCCTTCCGGCCGCACCTCGACCTCGGCTACACCTTCGTCGGGCTCGGCGCGGACGTGTCGTTCGTGAACGAAGGGGCCAAGGCCGCGCTGGCCGCGGCACGGGCGCGCTGACGGCGCAGCCACCCGAGGGCCGCCCGGCGCCACCGGCCGGCCTCGACCTCGCCGCTGCCGACGCCTGGATCCGGAGCATCGTCTCCCCGACCGGCCCGATCGAGCTCGTTCGTGTCCGGCCGTGGGCGAGCGTGGTCCAGGTCCCGACCGCCGACGGCACCGTGTGGTTCAAGGCGTGCCAGCCGCAGCAGGCCTTCGAGGCGCGACTCACCGCGGAGCTGTCGCGGCGCTGGCCCGACCGCGTTGCGAACGTGCTGGGTGTCGAGCCGGATCAGGGCTGGCTGCTGACCGCCGACGCCGGCCAATCGATCGGCAGCCTCGGCAATCCGCCGGAGCTGTGGGCGCGGATCATGCCGCGCTACGCAGAGCTCCAGATGGGCGA
>DASSHR010000339.1:0-5209 GCA_035692745.1 Candidatus Limnocylindrales bacterium
GGTCACGACGCGTCGCATCTCAGGCGCCCGTCGTGGCCAGGAAGACGACCTGCATGGACATCGTGGTGCCGGAGCCGCTGGAGCCCGGGCAGGCCGTCCAGATGCGCGCGGTATGCGTGCCGGCCGCGCCGCTGGCGAGGGATTCGAGCAGCTTGTTCGTGGTCCCGAGGCTCGTCTCCGAGCCGGACTGCTCCAATCCGAGCCGGTAGTTGTCCACGCCGAGCACGTCGGCGCAGGTCGCGCTGGTATCCGCCAGCGTCCACGCGGCGCCGGTGCCATCGGCGGCATCCGTCCCGTGGGCGTAGATGTCGCTGCCGAGGCCGGAGCAGTTCGTGACCGTCACGTCGGGCGTGCCGGGCTGGTCCTCCGCGCCGAGCGGCAGCGTCCCGAAATCGACCGCCGAGGTGGAGATCTCGATGCACGCCGCGGACGACGGCACGGTGACGGTCGCACCGACGGCGCCGTTGTCCGACCCGCCACCGCCACCACCACCGCTGGTGTCGATCGTGTGGCTGCCCAGGTTGGTGAACGTGTCCGTGGCGAAACCGTCCCACTCGTCGGCGGGGTTGAAGACGTCGAGGCCGTTCGTGTCACCGGCGGTCACCGGCGCCTTGCGGACGAGGTCGTTGTCGACGCTGTTCGTGGGGTCGACGCCCCAGCCGAGGAGCCCGGGATCCACGCCGATCTGGCCGAACACGTCGATGACCGTGGCCCCGTGCCGAAGCACGATCGTGTCGTTGCCGTTGAAGTTGACCGCCGCGTTCGTGGCGTTGGCCCACGCCAGGATTGCCGGGTCGGCGGACGGGTTCGCGATGGTCCAGACGAGGCCGGTGGGGACCGAGCCGAGGAGGTTGACCGACGCCGACACCGTCGCCGACCCGTTCGTGTAGAAGTCCAGGGCGTAGGCGCCGGCCGTCAGGTCGATCGTGGAGCCGGTGCCGTTGTAGATCTCGAGCGCCTTGTTGGCGCTCGAGCCCTCGAGGTACTCGGAGATGAACAGGTCGGTCGGCGTTGCCGCCGCGACGATGGGGACACAGACGGTCGCGGCGATGAGGGCCGCGCCGGCGATGGAGCCGAGCTGGCGGACGCGTCTCGGGTTCATGGTTCCCTCCCTGGCGTGGGCGCCGGCAGGTCCGGCGCGAACATCTCGGCGGCACGCGTCCAGCGGCCGTCGTCGAGGCGATAGATGAGGAGGTAGCGGCCGCGGTCGACGAGCTCGACCCCGGGCTCCGGCTCGACCAGCAACGCGTACCGGCCGACCTCCCAGGCCATGGCCGGCAGGAGCTCGACGTCCTCGGGGACGAGCTCGACCCGGGTCATGCCCGTGTCCATGCCGGCGCCCCAGTACGCGACGACCTCGTCACGGCCACGCAGGACGTCGGTCCCGGGAGCCACGACGCGAGCGCCTGGGCTGTACAGGCCGGAGATCAGCGCCGGCTCATGCCGGCGGACGGCGTCGACGAAGGCGAATCGCGCCTCGTCGAGGTCCGGGATGGCGGTGACCGAGTCCATGGCCGGGATGGTCGGGATCGGCGGTTGAGATTCGGTTGGGTCCGCCGGGAGCCGGCGACGTGGCGCCGGTCGCCATGGTCAGGGCCGATTCACGCCTCGAGGACGAACGCGGCAGCGTCGCGGCCGGGGAGGACACGGCCGGCAGCGATCTCCGCTTCGAACGCCTCGGCGCCCATGCGCGCCCGGAGCGTGGCCACGGTTCGCTCATGGACCCGCCGCTCGATGCTGTCGAGGGACGCCCCGATATCCTCCCGGATTCGTTCGGCCACCCCGAGCAGGCGCGCCGCCCGGATGTCCGATCCCCTCGCCGCCGCGACCGATCCGAGGCCACCGACCATGATGGCAACCCACTCACCGAACTCGAGGCGTGTCGATCGCTCGTAGGCCTCGCGGAACATCGTCTCCGCCTCGGATGAGGCGCCACGCTCGAGGGCCGCGAAGGCCAGATTGCCGAGATTGACCGCAATGCCAGCGTCATCGCCGCTCGCGCGGCTGATCGCCAGGCTTTCACTGGCGGCCCGCTCGACCAGCTCCAGGTCGCCGGCAAGGAAGCCCGCGTCCGCCGTGTTCAGCAGGGCGTTGGCAAGATCCCAGGACAGGCCCAACCGCCGGAAGGTCGCCGCGGCTCCGGCGTACAGCGCGAGTGCCTGGCTGATGTCGCCGGCGCTACCGACGGCATTGGCGAGCGCGACTTCAGCGCGCGAGCGTGCCGCCTCCCCCTGTGAGCCGGCGAGCCGCACCGCCGCCTGGCTGTGCGCGACGGCCGCGTCGATGTCGCCCTGGCGAAGGGCGAGCGATGATGCGCCGCGCAGGGTCTCCGTCCGCGCTGCGTCGGGCCCGCCCCTTCGTGCCAGCGCGCGCTCGATGAACTCGCGTCCATCGGCGAGCAGGCCATTGAGCCACCAGTACCGCCAGAGCGAGGCCGCAAACCGCAGCCCGAGCGCCACGTCCCCGGCCTCGTCGATCCGTCGCAGGCAGGCGCGCAGGTTCGCGTCCTCCGCGTGCAGGTCGCGCAACGGTGCCGCGTCGCCACGCACCGGGATGGCGGCATGCAGCGCTTCCGCCACGGCCAGGTAATGCGCGGTGTGGGCCGCCGCGGCGGCGGCACGCTCGGCCTCGTCGGAGGCCGAGATGGCGTACTGGCGGACGGTTTCCAGCATGTTGTAGCGACTTTCGGGGACACCTTCGCTGCCTGCGAGCAGCGACGCGTCGACGAGCCGGCTCACCAGGCGCAGCGCTTCGTCCTCGTTTCCGCCCGCGCATACCGCGCTGGCGGCGGCGATCGTGAATCCGCCGACGAACACGGCGCACCGGCGCAGGAAGGATCGCTCGTCGGGGGCGAGCAGCTCGTAGCTCCAATCCATCGCCTCCCGAAGCGTGCGATGGCGCGCCGCAGACACGCGACGCCACGAGACGAGGAACCGGAACCGGTCGGCGATCCGCTCGGAGATCTCCGGCAGGCTCAGGACACGACCGCGCGATGCGGCGAGCTCCAGGGCGAGGGGCAACCCGTCAAGCGACCTGCACACGCGTTCCGCCTGCTCGAGGGCCGCCGGGTCCACCACGAATCCGGGTCGCGCCTCCTGCAGCCGGGCGATGAACAGGGCGACCGCATCCGGCAGGGGTCCAGCGGAAGGCGCCGCCCCATCGGCGGCTCGGCCGGCGATGGTGACCCCGAGCGGCCCGACCGCGTAGGTCACCTCGCCTGCGACACCGAGCACCTCGCGACTCGTGGTGACGATCCGCACCTCCGGGCATGCCCCCAGCACGCCGGCCACCAGGCTCGCCACGGCGGTATGCACGTGCTCGCAGTTGTCGAGGAGCATGAGGATGCAGGCGTCCTCCAGCTCTTCGAGGATGGCGTCGACGGCTGCCCTGCCGGGCACCTCCGGAACGCCGAGCGAGCGCCCGACGTGCCCCGCCACTTCCGCCGGATCTGCGACGAGCGCGAGATCCACGAACGCGACGGCATCGCACCCACCGATCCGGGTGCCCCGCAGGGCCTCGATCGCAAGGCGCGTCTTGCCGACACCGCCAGGTCCGACCAGTGTCACGAGGCGATGCCCGCCGATCAAGGGCCGCAGCCGATCGAGCTCGAGCGCGCGACCGACGAAGCTCGAGACGTCATGGGGCAAGGCGCGACCCGGGCTCCTCTGCGCCGCGATGGGCTCGACCTCGTGACGGAGGATGGCGGTCTCGAGGTCCCGAAGCTCCTGGCCGGGCTCGATTCCAAGCTCCTCGTCGAGCGCGCTGCGTGCGCGGTGGTACGCGGCCAGGGCATCGGCCTGTCGCTCGGCGTGGAAGAGGGCGAGCATCAGCAGGCGCCAGAGCCGTTCTCGATAGGGGTGTTCCGCGACGAGCCGCTCGAGATCATCGACCAGCTCGCCCGCGCGCCCGACGGCGATCCCGGCTTCGGCCCGCAGCTCCTGCGCCTCGAGGTACAGCGCGGTCAGGCGCCCGGCGTCCGGCAGGAGCGCCGGAAGATCCGACCATTGGCCGAACGGACGGCCGCGCCACCGAGCAATCGCTGCGTCGCTCGCACCGATGGCGGAATGCCAGCGACGCGCGTGAGCAGCCGATCGCGCCGCGGTGATCTCGGCCTCGAATGGGGCGACATCGACCGCCGACGGATCGGTACGCAGCGCGTAGCCCTCGCGGCTGCCCAGGATGCTCGCCGCCGTGCCGAGCACGGGGCGCAGTCGCGACACGTAGCTCTTCAGCGTCGTGGCAGCGCCCTCCGGGGCCTCGCCGGACCAAAGGTCTTCGATGAGGCGTTCGCTGGGCACGGTCCGCCCGACGTGCATCGCGAGGAGGGCGAGGAGCGCGGCCGGGCGGGGGCCGCCAAGCGGCCGCGACTGCCCCTCGACCACGACTTCGATCGGGCCGAGGAGTCGGATCTCCAGATCCTCGCCTGCCACGAGCCGGAGGCTAGCAGCAGCCGATCGACCTTCGAGCGGGTGGTCAGCCGGCGCGGAGGGCGCGCCAGAGCGTGCGCGGCGAGGGCGACTGGCCGTACATGAGCACGCCGGAGCGGTACAGGCGCGCGGCAATCCAGAGGGCAACGGGGATGGTGAGCGCGAGCAGCGCCACCGCGACGATCACCTCGAGCGGTGCCGCGGTGCCGGTCGAGAGGCGCGTGAGCATCAGGTACGGCGAGAACAGCGGGATGTACGACAGCACGATCACGAGCGGCGAATCGAGCGGGATCAGGCCGGTCCCGGCGTAGGTGGAGACGAGGTAGCCGAACACCGACACGATCGTGAGCGGGGCCACGATCTGGTTGATGTCCTCCTGGCGGCTCACGAGCGACGCGGCGCCCGCGTACAGCGAGGCGTACACCGCGAACCCGAGCACGAGCATCACGCCGAAGGTGGCGACCATGCCGATCGAAAGGCTCGACGAGAGGTCGATGCCGCCGGCGGCCGCGCCCGCGCTGGCGCCCGCGGCAGCACCCGCGTCCGCGCCGGCGCCCGCCGCGGTGCCCAGGATCATGGCCGAGATCTGGCCCTGGAACAGCAGTGCGCCGATCATCGGCACGGACACGATCACGTACTGGAGCAGCGCCAGCGCCCCGACGCCGATGACCTTGCCGGCGAGCAGCTGGAACGGCGTCGCGGCGGCCAGGACGATCTCCATGACGCGCGAGCTCTTCTCCTCCGCCACGGAATACGCGATCCACTGGCCGTACAGCAGGATC
>DASSHR010000340.1:0-8137 GCA_035692745.1 Candidatus Limnocylindrales bacterium
CGTTGATCCGGCGGCTGCCCCTCGAGTTCGAGGACGAGCCACTCCCCTGAGGATCGCCGGCGTGGGCGCCGACCCGTACCAAACCTCCGCCTGGTGGCGCTTGGGGCAGCGTCCTGCCACTGCTGCGTGCACGGTTGGCCCGACCGAGTGCGGCGTGGTGCCACCTGCCGAGCGTGCAAGGTGCCGCGGGAATCGCCCAAGCGCCGCGTGCTGGAGATCTGGCAAGCACATCGGTGGATTTCAGCGGTACGCACCACCATGCGTCGATCTGGCAGCCAGCTCGCTTCGGTTCGCCATGCAGCTCGAGGTAAGCGCCAGGAGGCGATGATCTGACAGGAAGCCGGGCGTCCAGGCCCGAGCTGCTTGGGGGCGCCGAGCTGCCGGCTGCGGCGCTCCCGGTTACGCCGGCGGGCTGACGATCGCGCCGACGATGGCGCGCATGCCGGGTCGCTGGCCGTACAGCAGCACGCCCGCCGAGTACACGCGGATCGCGATCACGGCGACGATCGGGATCGACACGATGAGCAGCCCGAACGAGAGGACGAGCTCCCACGGCTCGACGCGGCCGATCGTGAGCCGGGTCAGCATCACGAACGGGCTCCAGAACGGGATGTAGGAGGACAGCCGAACGAGCGGCCCGATGCCGCCGGACAGCGCCATCACGGCCTGCAGGTAGCCCCCGATGGCGATCAGGCTCAGCGGCAGGGCGAGCACCTGGAGGTCCTCCGCGCGGCTCACGAGCGACCCCGCCGCCGCGTAGATCAGCGCGTACAGGATGAAGCCGAGGATCCAGAAGGCGCCGTACGCGGCCAGCAGCCCAGGCGTGAGCGCCCCCAGCGAAAGCTTCACCTCGCTGGACGAGCCGAGCACCGCCTCCGCGATCCGATCCTGGAGGAGCAGCGTCGCCAGGGCGGGCACGAGGATCGCCACGTACTGGACCAGCCCCGCCAACCCGATGCCCACGACCTTGCCCGCCACGAGCTCCGCGGGTGACGCCGCGCTGATGAGCAGCTCCATGACCCGGCTCGTCTTCTCGGCGACGACCCCGGCCGCGACCCACATGCCGTAGATGACGAGCGTGATGAAGATCAGGACCACGAACACGACGCCCACGATCCGCCGTCCGGCGTACTCGCTGGCCTCGATGGGCTGCGCCGTCGCACCGCCGCCGCTCCCCACCTGGGCGGAGGCGAAGTCCGGGACCTGGAAGTTGCCGCCCCCGAGCTTGGTCTTGGCGATGAAGTCGAAGATGCCGACCGCGAACGTGCCGATCTGGAGCTGCTGGACCTTCTCCGCGCCCATCCGCTCACCGATGAGCAGCTGGAACAGGATCCGGCCGTCCGGGCCGCGTGATGCAACGAGCGCACCGTCGTACACGCCATCGCCAACCGCCGACGCGGTTGCCTCGGCGGGCGTCGTCTCGACGAAGGTATAGGGTGGCTGCTCACCTTCCTTGGGATCCGGGGGATTGAGGTAGCGGTCGAGGATCTCGACCGATGAACGCGCGAGGCCGGCCTCATCGCTCGCCACGGCGATCGTCGTCGTCGTGTTCCGGTCGACCGCCTTGATGAGCACCGGCGTCAGCGACACCACGACCGCGAGCCCGGCGAGGAGCAGCGTGGACACGAAGAACAGGCGGCTGCGCACGCGCTCGGCGAACTCGCGCTTCGAGATCAGCCACGCGTTCGCGACGCCGTGCTCGCCCTCGCGCTCGGAGGCGTCGCCGGTGGGCGGGATCCTGCTCACGCGACGGCCTCGCCGAAGCTGCTCGGCTTGGACCGGGCGGCATCCCGCGTCGAGGGGTCGTAGTCGGCGGGATGGCCAACCCGGTCGATGAACACCTGCTCCAGCGAGGGATCGGCGACCTCGAAGTGCGTCACGCGGGCGCCCGACGCGAGGGCCGCGGCGAGCACGGACTCGGGCTCCACGTCGGGCTCGATCTCGATCTCGGCGCGCTCGATGCCGGGTCGCAGCAGCCGCGCGCCCGGGACCGTGTCGAGCCACGCCAGCTTGTGGTCCCCGGGGACCGCGAGCAGCACCATCCGCCGACCGGTCGACTTCTTGACGTCGCGCAGGAGCCCCGAGACCACGGTTCGGCCGCGGTCGACGATCGCGACCGACTCGCACATCGCCTCGACCGTCTCCATCTGGTGGGTCGACAGGATGATGGTCTTGCCGCGGTCACGAAGCTCCAGGATGGCCTCGCGCATGATCACGATGTTGACCGGATCGAGGCCCGTGAACGGCTCGTCCATGAGCAGGATGTCCGGGTCGTGCATCACTGCGGCGAGGAACTGGACCTTCTGCTGGTTGCCTTTGGAGAGCTCCTCGGCCTTGCGGTCGACGAAGTCGGGGACGCGGAAGCGGTCGAGCCACGCGCGGGCGTCCCTCGTTGCGACGTCGCGCGGCACGCCCTGCAGGCCGGCGAAGAACACGAGCTGCTGCAGCACGGTCATCTTCGGGTAGAGGCCGCGCTCCTCGGGCAGGTAGCCCCAGGTCCGGCGCGGGAGCTCCTTGTGGTCCTGGCCGCGCCAGGTGATCGAGCCGCTGTCCGCGCGCAGCACGCCGAGGGCGATGCGCATCGTGGTGGTCTTGCCCGCCCCGTTCGAACCGAGGAATCCGAACACGTGTCGCTCGGGGACCTCGAGCTGGAGGCCATCCAGCGCGCGGACCGCGCCGAACTGCTTCTGGAGGCCGGTGATGGCAAGGGACATGGTGCGTCCGAGCATAGGCCCGGACCCCTCCCGGGTCCGTCAGCCGATCGTACGGGTCGGCGGTTGCGTGGGATCACGCAACCACGACCTCGGCTACCGTTGGCACATGCCGAGCAAGGGAACGTCACTGCGCGACCAGCTGATCGTTCGCCCGGGCTCGAAGGTCCGGATGGCCCAGCACGACCCGGGCGACACGCACGGCTATCGCAAGGAGACGGCCGCGCCGAAGCTCGACAAGGACGTCGAACGGCTGGCCGCGCTCCAGGAGCGGCTGTGGGCCGAGCACCAGCGACGGCTGCTGATCGTGCTCCAGGGCATGGACGCCTCCGGCAAGGACGGCACGGTCAAGCACGTCATGACCGGGTTCCACCCGCTGGGCTGCCGCGTCGTCGGCTTCGGCGTCCCCTCCGAGGTGGAGCTGGCGCATGACTACCTGTGGCGCGTCCACCAGGTCGTGCCCGGTAACGGCGAGGTCACGATCTTCAACCGCTCGCACTACGAGGACGTGCTCGTCGTGCGTGTCCACGACCTCGTGCCGAAGGAGCGCTGGTCGAAGCGCTACGACCAGATCAACGCCTTCGAGGCGACCCTCGCCGCCGAGGGCACCACGATCCTCAAGTTCATGCTCAACATCAGCCCCACGGAACAGCTCGAGCGCTTCAAGGATCGCTACGAGGATCCGACGAAGCGCTGGAAATTCAAGCTGGGCGACCTCGAGGAGCGCAAGCGCTGGGATGACTACATGGCGGCGTACGAGGACGCGCTCTCGCGCTGCTCCACCGACGCGTCGCCATGGTTCGTGATCCCGGCGGACAGGAAATGGTTCCGCGACCTCGCGATCGCGGACATCGTGGCGGACACGCTCCAGCGGCTGGACCCGCGGTACCCACCCATGGACGACCTGCCGAAGAACCTGGTGATGACGTAGTCATATGGACGAACGCACGACACCCACGAAGATCCACGCCGATCGGACGGCCGGCACGCTCGACCTCGACTGGGCCGACGGGCACCACACGACCTACGGCGCGCACGACCTGCGCTGGCTCTGCCCGTGCGCCTTCTGCCGCGGCGAAGCCGGCCTGCCCGGCTGGCTCGACACCTCGCCGACGCTCACCGCCGAGCAGACGCGCCTCGTCGACATGCAGATCGTCGGCTCGTATGCCCTTGCCCCGACCTGGGGCGACGGCCACCACACGGGCTACTACCCCTACTCGCTGCTGCGCGACCGATGCGACTGCCCGGAGGACCGGGCCCGGCGCGCGGGCGCGGCAGCGGACACCCAGGAGGTTCGATCGTGATCGTCGCCACCGCACCGTTCATCGCCGGCCACCGCGTCGTCGAGACGAAGGGCCAGACCTTCGGCCTCGTCGTCCGCAGCCGCGGCTTCTCGGGCAACATCATCGCCGGCCTCCGCTCGCTCGGCGGCGGCGAGATCCACGAGTACACGCAGCTGCTCGAGGACACCCGCCGCCAGGCGCTCGATCGCCTGGTGAAGAACGCGACGCTCATGGGCGCGAACGCCATCATCTCCATGCGCTTCGACAGCAGCGAGATGGCGAGCTACATGACCGAGATCGTCGCGTACGGCACCGCGGTGGTCGTCGAGCCCGACGCCTCGGCGCAGCCCGTCGCCGAGTAGGCAGACGAGCGTCGATCGATGGGCCAGGTCGTGCGCGGGCTGATCGTCCTCGTCGGGATCCTGCTCATGGTGGCCGGGCTCGGCGTCATCACGGGCCTGCCCGCGCTCGGCGGCTTCGTCGGTCTGGAGCTCGTCGCGATGGGTGCCTTCCTGGTGGTCGTCGTCGCCATCGAGCGGCAGCGCTATCGCTCCGCGGCCGCGGAGGTCTCGAACGCGCCGTCCGGGCCCGGCGGCGGCGAGCCGAGCGGCGCCCCGGTCGAGCCACGGTTCCGCCCGACGAGCGAGCAGTTCATCGACCCGACCACGAACGTCCCGATGCGGGTCCTCGTGGACCCCATGACCGGCGAGCGGCGCTACGTCGCCGAGGGCTGAGCCGGGCGGCTCCACGGCGGCCGGGATGCCCGCGGATGTGGGGCCGGCGGACGCGGCGCCCAGGCCCACACCGACCGTCGAGGTCGAGGTCAAGCTCGCGGTCCACGATTCCGCGGCGATCCGCGCCCTCCTCGCCGACCCCGACCCGGATCGGCTCGCGGGCTTCGTCGCGGACGGCGAGCTGGTGACCGCCGAGATCGTCGACGTGTACCTCGACACCGCGGCGGCCGGCGGCGCCCTCCGCGCGGCCGGCCTGCGCGCGCGACTGCGCGTCTCGGGGTCGGGCGTCGTGCTGGCGGTCAAGGGTCGCAGCTCCGTGTCCCGCGACGGGGTCACGACCCGGATGGAGCTGGAGGCGCCGGCGACGCCGGAACTCGACGCTGGCCGGTGGCCACCCTCGGACGCGCAGCGGCTCGTCGCCTCGACCGTCGCGACCGGAACCCTCGTCGAGATCGCAACGCTCCGCCAGCGGCGGCATGTCCGGCCGGTCCGGAACGCCACGACCCGTGTCGAGCTGAGCCTCGACGAGCTTGCGGCCCTCGAAGCCGGCGGCGGTGTGGTGGCGACCCGGGTGGAGCTCGAAGCGGAGCTGAAGGCCGGCCCGGAGGCGCCGCTGGCCGCCCTCGCGACGGCCCTTGCCAAGGTCGACGGACTGGGTCCGCCCCTCGGCTCCAAGCTCGAGTTCGCGCTCCGCGCTCGCGCGGAGCGTTGATTCCCGGCTGGTAGACTGCCGCGCCCGATGACCGAAACCGCCGCGCTCGAACCGGAAGGCGCCCGGCCGCGCCGCGGCCGGGCGCGCCGCGTCCCGCATCTCGGACGCGAGCTCTCGTGGATCGAGTTCAACGCGCGGGTCCTGCACGAGGCATCGGACACGCGCAATCCGGTCCTCGAACGCGTGAAGTTCCTCGCGATCTTCGCATCGAACCTGGACGAGTTCTTCCAGGTCCGCGTCTCGGGGCTGCGCCGGACGGCGCGCTCGCCACGGATCGCCCAGCTCGCCGACGGCCCGAGCGCCGTCGAGCAGCTCGCCGAGGTCCGCCGGCGCATCGTCGACCTGGTGGCGGAGCACTCGAAGATCTACAAGCAGACGCGGCGTGAGCTCGCCCGCAGCGGCATCGAGGTCATCGACTACGCGAAGGTGCCGGAGCATCACGCCGGCCTCCGCGAGCGATTCCTGGCGGACATCTATCCCGTGCTCACACCGCTCGCGGTCGATCCGGGCCACCCTTTCCCGTACATCTCGTCGCTGACGCTGTCGGTCGCCGTCCGGCTTCGCGATCCAGAGACCGATGAGCACCGCTTCGCGCGCGTGAAGGTGCCCGCGGTGCTGCCGCGCCTCGTCGCGCTGCCGTTGACCGACGACGACCGAGGCATGACCGCCCGGTTCGTCCTGCTCGACCAGGTCATCAAGGCGAACCTCGACGTCCTGTTCCACGGCCTCGAGGTCATCGAGAGCCACCTCTTCCGGCTCACCCGCGACGCGGACCTCGCGCTCGAGGAGGAGGACGCGGACAACCTGCTCGTCGCGATGGAGGAGGAGCTCCGCCGCCGCCGGTTCGGCGATCCCGTACGCCTCGAGGTCGAGCGGTCGATGCCGCGCGAGACGCGCGAGCTGCTCCGACGGGGCCTCGGGCTGACCGAGCCGGAGACCTACGAGGTCCGGGGCATGCTCGACCTCACGAGCCTGTGGCAGCTGGTCGACATCGACCGCCCGGATCTCAAGGTGGAGCCGCTGAGCCCTGCGATCCCGCCCCGGCTGCTGCCGCCCGACGAGGACGAGCCGGCCGACGTGTTCGCCGCGATCCGCGCCGGCGACATCCTCGTCCACCACCCCTACGAGAGCTTTGCCGCCAGCGTCGAGCGGCTCGTGGAGCAGGCGGCGGACGATCCGGACGTGCTGACGATCAAGCAGACCCTGTATCGCACCTCGCTGGATTCCGAGGTGGTCAACGACCTCGTGCGCGCGGCCGAGCAGGGCAAGCAGGTCGTCGTGCTCGTCGAGCTCAAGGCACGCTTCGACGAGCAGGCGAACATCACCTGGGCACGGAAGCTGGAACGTGCCGGCGCGCACGTCGTGTACGGGCTGGTGGGGCTCAAGACGCACTGCAAGACCCTGCTGATCGTGCGTCGCGAAGGCAGCGAGCTGCGCCGCTACGTGCACGTCGGGACCGGCAACTACAACAACCGCACGGCGCGCACGTACGTCGACCTCGGGCTCTTCACGTGCCGCCAGGACATCGGCGCGGACGTCACGGACCTGTTCAACATGCTCACCGGGTTGTCGCGGCAGCGAGTGTTCCGGCGACTGGTGGTGGCGCCAACGGGGCTGCGTGATAGGTTCCTCGAGCTGGTCGATCGCGAGATCGCGCACGCGGTCGCGGGCAGGCCCGCGGCGATCACGCTGAAGATGAACGCGCTGCTCGACCGCGCGTGCGTCGAGGCGCTGTACCGGGCGTCGACCGCCGGCGTCGACATCAACCTGATCGTGCGCGGCGCGTGCACGCTCGTGCCCGGCGTTGCCGGCCTGTCCGACCGCATCCGGGTGCGCTCGATCATCGGCGAGTTCCTCGAGCACTCGCGGATCTGGCGGTTCGCCAACGGCGGCGATCCGGAATGGCTGATCGGCTCGGCGGATCTGATGGACCGCAACCTGGATCGGCGCGTCGAGGCGTTCGTGCCCGTGGACGACCCGGACGCCCGTGCCGAGATCGACGAGATCCTGCGCCTGCTCCTGGCCGACGATCGCCGCTCGTGGGTCCTCTCCGACGACGGCCGATGGCAGCGCATCGAGCGGCTCACCGGCGTCCCCGGAACGATCGACGCGCAGCAGCTGCTCAAGGCCCGCGCCGCACGCCGGACACTCGATGCGACGGCGCCGCGCCGCGCCCACGCAGGCCTGGGGTCGCTCGAGCCCTGGGCGTGACCGCGCCCGATCTGGGCGCGGCGTCGGCGACGCTTCAACCGGACGACACGTTCCGACAGGCGGCTCGGGCAGCGATGTGGCCGCACGTCCAGCGACTGCTGGAGCTCGAGGCGCAGATGCGTGACCCCGAGGCGACCGACGACCTGAAGCGGTATCGCGTGGCGACACGCCGGCTGCGCGCGGCGCTGCGGGTGTTCGCGCAGGCGCTGCCCAGGCGGACTGCCCGGGACGTCACGCCGGAGCTTCGCGACCTCGCCCGGGCCGTCGGCCGCGTCCGCGATCTCGACGTCCGGATCGATGGCCTGCACGAGTGGGCCACTCGGCGCGGCACGGCGACGGTGGGTCACGTCGAGCCCCTCCGGGCCAGGTGGGTGGGGGAACGGGCCACGGCGGCGGCGGAGCTCGAGCCGCGGCTCACCGGGAAGCGGCACGCCCGCCTGCTGGACGACCTGGCCGACCTCGTGACGGCATCCCGCGCCCATCCCG
>DASSHR010000341.1:0-7759 GCA_035692745.1 Candidatus Limnocylindrales bacterium
CGGCCCGCCATCCCACCAGCACTGTTCGGCCAGCCCGTTCGGTGGGCCGTGCCACGCGCGGGCCGCGATGGGACGCTGCGAATCGGGATCGGCGGGCCGGACCGCGCGCCCGCCCGCATCGACGACGACGATCGCCACAGCGTGCGCCAGGGATTCGGCTTCGCGGTCGAGTTGCCGATCGCCACCGACCGGAACGGCACGCTGGCCGGCGGCGTCCTGCGGCTCTCGGGCTCGGCCGGCTCCTTCGACCTGCCGGCGAGCTTCGACGGGTCCATCGGCCGGGTCGTCGTGGGCACGACCGACGGTCCCGATGCGATCGCGGTCCCGCGCGGTCGCTACGAGATCACCGCACACCTCGGTGGGCCGGCCGCGCCGGCAATCGCGGTCGGGGCCGCGTCGGTCCGCGAGGACGGCCGGTTCGACCTGCTCGGCCTCCGGCGGGTCAATCGGCTCACGCGCCTGCGGACCTGGGCCAGCTGGTCCACCCGCACCGCGGCCGATTCCACCCGTACGCGTGCCTTGAACGCGGTGCGCCGGCTGCCCACGCCCGCGAAGGACGTCCTCCGATCCATGTACGGGAGGCTCCGATCCTGAGATGAGCCGATCCTCTGGTACAGTCCCTGCAATGTCCCAGGGCGAGGCTGCCGCCTCCATCCGGCACTCGTCCGGTCCGGTCCCGATGTTCACCCTGCTTCGGCAGGGCGTCGCCGACATCCTGTCCCGACGACGCCTCGTGCGCTATCTCGTCCAGGCCGAGATGAAGAAGCGCGGCTCGGACACGATCCTCGGGAACCTGTGGTGGATCCTCGACCCGATCCTCCAGATGGTCGTGTACGTGGTGTTCATCACGATCATCGCCCGGCGCCCCACGCCGGACTACCCGCTCTTCATCTTCGCCGCGATCGTGCCCTGGAAGTGGTACTCGTCCGTGCTCAGCGATGCGGCGACCACGGTCGCCCGGCAGGACAAGCTCATCCGGCAGATCGCGTTCCCGAAGCTCGTGCTGCCCACCGCGACGACCGTGGCCGGGGTGGTCGGCTTCGCGTGGGGCATCCTCCCGCTGCTCGCTCTGCTGCTCCTCCATTCGCACCGGTTCACGCTGCTGATCGTGTGGGTGCCGGTCATCGCCGCCGTCCAGTTCGTGTTCACGCTCGCGTCCGCCGTGCTGATCTCCGCGGCGAATGTGTTCTTCCGGGACCTGGGCAACGCGGTCGGGCACGTCCTGCGCCTGTGGTGGTTCCTGTCGCCCGGCCTGTATTCGCTCCAGCAGCTGGAGGACATCAAGTACATCCAGGACCACCACTGGCTCGGCATCCTCGCCGGACTCAACCCGTTCGCGGTCCTGTTCGAGGCGTATCGCGCCGTCATCTACGGGGATTCCGGCGACATCCAGCCGTCTGCGCACGTCCCGGATCTCACGGCGCTGGGGATCCTGCTCCTCGCCAGCCTGGTGTTCCTCGGCCTGTGCATCGTGTTCTTCAAGCGGGTCGAGCCCGACTTCGCGAAGGTCCTGTGAAGCAGCCCTCGAGCAGCGCCGCGTACGCGATCGACGCGGTGGACCTGGGGGTCCAGTACAACCTCCGGTTCACGCGGAAGATCACGCTCCGGCAATCGTTCGCCAACGTCGTCCTCCGCCGCCCGCCAGAGCGGTTCTGGGCCTTGCGCCACGTGACCATGCGCCTCGCCCACGGCGAGTCGCTTGCGGTGATCGGACCGAACGGCGCTGGCAAGAGCACGTTCCTGCAGGTGCTCGCCGGGATCATGCGCCCGACCGAGGGCTCGGTCGACGTGCGCGGCCAGGTCTCGGGCCTGCTGGGCCTCGGCGTCGGGTTCGACGTGGAGCTCTCCGGCCTCGAGAACATCCTGCTCGGCGGCGCGTTCCTCGGCCTCGACGGCGCGCGCATCCTCGAGCTGCTGCCGTCGATCATCGAGTTCGCCGACCTCGGGCAGTTCATCGATGCGCCGCTCAAGACCTACTCGCAGGGCATGCGCGCCCGGCTCGGCTTCGCGATCGCCACCTGCGTGGACCCCGACATCCTGCTGCTCGACGAGGTGCTCGCCACCGGCGACGCCAACTTCCGGGCGAAATCGAAGGCCCGCGTCATCGAGCTCGTGCGGGCCGCCAAGGGCGTGGTCCTCGTGACCCACGACATGGAGTGGGTGCGTGAGTACTGCAACCGCGCGCTGCTGCTCGAGAAGGGCCAGGTGATCATGGAAGGCAAGCCGGACGAGGTCGTCGAGCTGCACCTCCAGCGGACGGAGGAGGAAACCACGCGGCGCCAGGAAGCCGCGCGCCTGAAGGGCCTCGATCCGCTCGTCGGTCCGAGGTAGCGGGGCCGGCAACAGCCTCGACGGGGCGAGCCGGCGCGGGAGCAGCCGCGGTGGGGCCGCGCCCGCCGCGGGCACGCGCGGCGGGGCGCTCAGGCCTTCCGGTTGCGCCTTGCGCGCGACACCAGTCCCAGGACGAGCCCGGCTGCGGCGCCGAAGGCGAGGGCGCCGCGCCAGTCGAAGAGCACGCGCACGTCGCCCGCGACCTTCCTCGCGACGAGGAACATCACGGCCGTCTGGTTGGTCCGGACGTCCGCGGCAATGACGACGCGCGCCGCCGAGCGATCCAGCTGGACCTGGCGGGCCAGGATCGAGCGCGCGTAGCCGCGGCTCACCCCGACCTGGTCGCCGAGCGCCGCGCCGACCACGCCCTGCTCCACGGTCACGTTCTCGCCACGCGCGGCACCGATCGCCCCCATCGCGACGGACACCTGCGCCGCGTCGACGCGGCCCACGGCACTCTGCCGGAGCTCGACCTGCTCGGCGTCGATCGAGGCCCCATCCTCGACGACGACCGGCGCGGCGGCCGGCTGCCGGCGCGCGCCCGCGGTGCCCGGCGTCCGGCGCGTGGCCGCGCGGCGACGCTTGGGCGTGCTGGCGAGCGGTTCGCCCGCCGGTTCGTCAGCTCGTTCGTCAGCCATGGCGGAGAGCGTACCTGAGCCTGCGAGGCGTGCGGGGCGTGCGCCGCGCCGCGGTGGGAGTATCCTGCGGGACGCCCGGCGCCACGGGCGCCAGAGGAGGGTGTCTCGTGACCTCGTCGCCGGAGCGTCCCGGCTCACCACGCCGCGGAGCGTTCGCCGCGCTCGGCGCGGTCGTCGTCGTGCTGGCGCTGCTCGTCGTGTGGCAGGTCGCGCCGCTGCTGTCGAACCCGGCCGTCGCCACCACCGGCCCGAGCACGCCGGGCCCGACCAGCGTCGCCGTCCTGCCGACCGCCACCCCGGCACCGACACCCGTGCCGCCGACTCCCGAGCCGACGCCGCCGACGGTCGCCTCGGCGCTGACCGGGCTGCTCATCAGCCCCGAATCCGCGCTTTACCACCCGGTCGCGGTGATGGTCGACGACCACGTCGCGGCGCGTCCGCAGTCCGGCTTCAACAGTGCCGCGATCGTGTGGCACGCGCCCGCCGAGGGCGGGGTGCCGCGGTACATGATGATCTTCCAGGACCAGATCCCCGCCGGCGTCGGCCCGGTGCGGAGCTCGCGCGAGTACTTCATCGAGTGGGCCGCGGAGTGGGACGCGATGTACGTCCACCACGGCGGCTCCCCCCAGGCCCTCGCGACCCTGGCGGCGAAGGGGCACGGGCAGTGGGTCTGGAACGCCGACGGCTTCCGCTGGAGCCCGAAGTACCTGTGGCGGATCCACACGCGGGCGGCACCGCACAACGTGTACACGGACGGCGAGCACCTCCGCGCGCTTGCCGAGAAGATCGGCGCGGACGACGGAGCGCTGACGCCGGTCTGGAGGTTCGCGCCGGATGCGGACCTGGCCGCGCGGCCCGTCGGCGGCACGATCAAGGTGATCTACCCGTACGAGTCGATCACGTACAAGTACGACCAGGCGACCAACCGCTATGTCCGGTACATCAACGCGTCGAAGACGCCGCAGGTGGACGCGAACGACAACTCCATCGTCGCGCCCGCCAACGTCGTCATCCTGCGGATGCACTTCGGGCCCCTCAACGACGGCCACCCGGACAAGTTCCGCCTCGAGGCCGCGGACGTCGGCCACGGCGACGCGTGGATCTCCTCGAACGGGATCACGATCCATGGCACGTGGCGGAAGGCCTCGGCGACGGCGCCGACGCTCCTCTTCGGCCCGGACGGCGAGCCGGTCACGCTGACCGCGGGCCAGACGTTCGTCCAGGTGCTGCCGCTCAGCTACGACTACAAGATCACGCCGGGCACGTTCGCGGCTCCTGCGGGCTGATCCAACGAGGAGCTGATGCCCGTCGCTTGACGAGCTAGGCGCGACCCTTCGTGCGCGGCCCGCGGCCACGGAGCTCGTCCCAGCGCAGCCGCACGACCACGAGCAGCGCCTCGGCGATGATCCGGCGCGACATCTTCGAACGCCCGACCCGCCGATCCTGGAACGTGATCGGGACCTCGCGGATGCGGGCGCCGGCACGCGCCGCGCGATACGTCATCTCGATCTGGAACACGTAGCCGCCCGCGTGCACGCCGTCGGACGGGATCGCCTGCAGCGTCGATGCGCGCCAGGCCTTGAAGCCGCCGGTGAGGTCGTGCGGACGCAGCGTCAGCACGGTGCGGGCGAACAGGCTGCCGCACCGGGAGATGAGCCGCCGGCCGAGCCCCCAGTCGAGCACCCGGCCGCCCTTGACGTACCGGCTCCCGATGACGAGGTCGGCCCTGTCGTCGGCGATCGGCGCGAGGAGGCGCGGCAGCATCGTCGGGTCGTGCGACCAGTCGGCATCCATCTGGCACACCGCGGTGGCCCCGGCGCCGAGGGCGACCTGGAAGCCGTCGAGGTACGCCCGGCCGATCCCCTGCTTGCCCGGTCGGTGCCGGACGCGGATGCGGGGCTCCGACCTGGCAAGGTCGTCCGCGATGCGACCCGTCCCGTCGGGCGAGTTGTCGTCGACCACCAGGAGCGTCGCGCCGGGCAGGGCGGCCAGGATCGCAAACGCGATCCCGGGCAGGTTCTCTGCCTCTTCGTAGGTCGGCAGGACCACCCACGCGCCCGTCCCGACCGGCGCAGGGGCGGATGCGGCGGCGGCGGGCATGAGGTCGGCGGCAGCGCGTTCCCTGGGCATGTCCGGCGAGTGTACGGGCGCGCGGCGTCGCGACCCGCGGATCGGGCGAACCGTCGAGGCCATGGTCAGCGCAGGACCTCGAGCGCGTCGACGTCGACGCGCGGCCGGCCGGCCGTGCCCGCGACGACGATCCGAATCGTGTGGAACCCGCTCGATGCCCAGGCCTTCGCAAAGGCGACGTACCGGAACCTCGTGATCGCGCTGCCGCAGTCGATCGTCTGGACCAGCACGCCGTCCACGTAGACCTTCGCGACGCCGCGGCTCGGCGCCAGCGTCGTGACCCACGCGATCGCACGGCCGGTGAAGGCGTACGTGACGCTCGCGCCCGCCGCCGTCGCGAATCGGTCGGCCAGGCCGGAGTAGTAGTCGCTTGCCCCGCGCGCCCAGGTGCCCTTCCAGGTCAGCGCGGACAGCGTCTCCTGGGGCAGGTACGGTCGGATCGTCGGTCCCGTGACCCACGCCCCGACGTTGCCGGCCCGGTCCCGAGCGCGCACGCGGAAGCGGTAGGTGTGGCCAGGCGCGAGCGAGACGCCCGCGGACGCGCCCGTGGCGCTGACGAATGCTGCGAACGCCAGGCCGTCGCGGCTCAGTTGAACGTCGTACCCGGCGATGCCCGCACCGCCCGGATCGCTGCCGGTCCAGGCAACCTGGCCGATGAGCGCGGCCCGGGTCGAGGTCGACGCCAGCACCACGCCGGTGCGAAGGGTCAGCCTTGGCGTGGTCACGGTGGGGGCGGAACGATCGATGAGCACGGTTGCAGCCATGACGGTCGATGCGGGACCCGAGTTCTGCACCGCGTCGACGACCGTCCTGGCCTTGACCCCGACCCCGACGGTCCCGGCGGAGCAGCCGGACAGCGTGACGATCCAGCTCGTCCCGGACGCGACCGGAGCGGCAATCGTGCAGCCCGTGGCGGTCCCGGTGCGAGCGATGTCGGCGGCCGAGAGGACCCTCGCCGTACCGCCGAAGGTGAAGATCCACTTGAGTGTCGTCGCTCGGGTCGGCGTCGCCGGTCGGAGCGCCTTGATCACCGCGGTGGCGGACGCCGCGCCGACGAGCACGCCGTACCTCGCGATCTGCGCCGAGCTGACCGGGCTCGCGGACGGCGCCGTGTAGGCAGTGGATCCGCGCATGCCCCGGAGCTGGATGACGTAGGCGCCGAACGGCACGGCGCTGCCACCGAGCCGGCCGTCCCAGTTGTAGACGTGGCCCCCGGTTCCGGTGCCGCCGAGGCTCTGCGACCCGACGAACGAGCCATCAGTGCGGAAGACGCGCAGGGACAGGCTGTCGAACGCAAGCTGGTTCGTCCACGCGATCCGCAGCGTGTCCTGCCGTCCATCGCCGTTCGGCGAGAGCGAGCGGTCACCACCGTTGGCGAGCAGCAATCCCGTGATCCCGGCATCGACGCGGGTCGCGTACACGGGTCGCCGCGGGGCGGCGTTCGTGGCGCCGTTGCCCTCCGCGGCGATCCAGCCCCCGACCTGCATGAGGTCGACCGGCGTCCACTGCTTCACGGGGCCGGACACCTGCCACCAGGTGTAGCCCTCGCCGCTGACGGGCCCGCCGACGATCTGGAGGGCGGCGCCCGCGGAGAGCGTGGTCATGATCGCGTCCGAGGTGGTCGGTCCGGCGCGCATGCGCAGCCCATCGGCGATCACCGTGGCGAACCCACCAACCGCGATGTCAGCGGGCACGCCGAGCGCGCTGACGTTCAGCGAGCGAAACGCCGAGGCGTTGCCGTGGACGTCAACGGCGCGAACCCGGAAGGCATAGGTGTGGCCGTCGTGGCCGGGGAAGATCGAGCTCAGCAGGGTCGTCTTCGTCAGCCATGGGGTCCACAGGCCGCCGTCGGTCGACACCTGGACGTCATAGTTGGCGATCGGGCTGTCGTCCCACGAGCTCCAGCTCACGCGGAAGCCCTCGTCACGCTGGGTCTGCGCCAGCGTCGCGACACCCACGAGCGGGGCGGTCTTGTCGGACAGGAACTTGTCGGCGAGGGCGTTCCGCAGCTCGGTGTGGGTCCCCTCGTAGCCGAGCGCCCAGATCCCGGCGCCGCGCAGCGCCGTCCGGTTGACGAGGTCGTAGCGCAGGCGGAGCGAGGTCGCGTCGTCGTAGTAGAGCTCGCGCCAGGCGGTCACGCAGCCGTACTGGCTCGTGCACGTCTGCTTTCGGTACGCGGTCCAGGGCGACTGCTCGACGGAGTCGTAGCGGCGTCCGTGGGCGTTCACGAGATCGAGCGCCTGGCCGTACGTGGGCGCAGACGGGTAGCCGTACTTCGCGCCCGACAGCGTCGAGGCATTGAGCCGGTCGGACGAGGTCGACCACGCCCGGCCGTAGTAGGGCACGCCAAGGATCACCTTGGACGGCGAGATCTTCGCGGTGTACGCCTTGACGGTGTCGGTGAGGTCGTACTTCGGCCCGGCGAGCGGGTCGATCGAGCCGGCGTAGGACGACCCGTCGGTGCGGTAGTCGTAGCCCATGATGAACACGGCGTCCGCGCCGCCCGGTGCCGTCGCGTTGACGATCGGCTGGTTCCCGATGGAGCCCATCGTGTCGAACGTGAGCTGGTAGCCGGGGGCGATGCGGTTCAGCTCGGCGCGGACCTGGCGAACCAGGGCCGTGTACTCGTCGGCGTAGCCCGCGACGATCGGTTCGAAGTC
>DASSHR010000342.1:0-4615 GCA_035692745.1 Candidatus Limnocylindrales bacterium
CAGCACCAGGGCTACTTCGTCGACGAGGCGCACCGCCGGCCGGTCGACGTGCTCATCGACAAGCTCGAGATGTGCCACCGCATCGAGTTCGGCAACCGCCTCGCGCAGTCCACGCCCACGCTGCCGGTGGCCGAGCTGCTCCTGTCGAAGCTGCAGATCGTGAAGATCAACAAGAAGGACGTGCTCGACGCCCTCGTCCTGCTCGCCGAGCACCCGCTCGCCCAGGACGACGGCGCGCAGCTCGGGACGTCCGGCGAGGGCTCGATCAGCCTGCCCAGGATCCTCGAGCACACGTCGAACGACTGGGGCTGGTGGCGCACCGTCACCGGCAACCTCGACAAGCTCAGCCAATACCTCGACACGGACTTCACCGCCGCGGACATGGACGTGGGCGAGGGCAAGGCCGTCCGGTTCGATCCGCGAGCCCAGGTCGAGGCGCTGCGCGCTGCGATCGACGCCGCGCCGAAGTCCACGCGGTGGAAGCTGCGCTCGAAGATCGGCGACCGCCAGCAGTGGTACGTCGAGCCCGAAGAGGTGGGTCACTGATGCGGGTGTTCTTTGCGACCGACATCCACGGGTCCGAGGTGTGCTGGCGCAAGTTCCTCAACGCCGGCTCGTTCCACAAGGCGGACGTGCTGATCATGGGCGGCGACATGACCGGCAAGGCCATGGTCCCGATCACGGGCTCGGGGTCCTCCTGGCGGGTCAACCTGCGCGACCACGAAACGGTCATGGAATCCGAGGCCGAGGTCGCGGCGATGGAGAAGCGGATCGCCGACCGCGGCTACTACCCGATCCGGCTCTCGGCCGATGAGATGACCGCGTGGCAGGCGGACCAGTCGCTCGTGGATGGCCGGTTCAAGGCGGAGATGCTCGGCCAGGTGCAGCGCTGGATGGACCTGGCGGACGAGCGCCTCGCGGGCAAGGGCATCCGGGTGATCGTCTCGCCGGCGAACGACGACATCTTCGAGATCGATCCGATCATCTCCGCGGCGAAGGTCGTCGAGCTTGGCGAGAGCAACAACATCGAGCTGGACGGGCTGTCGCTCGTCTCGACCGGCTGGGCCAACCCGACGCCCTGGAACACGTTCCGCGAGCTGCCCGAGCCGCAGCTCCGCGAGCGCATCGATGGGCTGGTTGCGGCCGTGCCGGATCGGCGGCGATCGATCTTCAACTTCCACGCACCGCCGTTCGGCTCGAATCTGGACAACGCCCCGAAGATCGATGCCGATATGCGCTACGTCTCCGGCGGGCAGGCCCTCATCCCGGTCGGGTCGCACGCGATCCGCGATGCGATCCTCGAGTACGGGCCGGTCCTGTCGCTGCACGGCCACATCCACGAGGGCCGCGGCGCGGTGAAGCTCGGCAAGACCCTCGCGGTCAACCCCGGCTCGACCTACGAGGACGGTGTCCTCCAGGCAGCAATCGTCGATCTCGACGTGAAGAAAGCGGAGGTGAAGCGCTATCTGCTGATCAACGGCTGACGTCGGAGGAAAGTGGAGGGAAAGGCAGCCTCATGACCACTGGAGACATGGCCAAGGCGCCGGCGCTGTTCCTGCGGAACGCGACGGGTCTGGTCAAGGGTTGGTCCGGGTTCGACGCGTTCGCCTACTCGTTCATGTCGGTGAACCTCGTCGCCCTCGGCATGTTCTACAGCCTCGCGATCTTCGGCTACGTCCCGGACGGCTCGGCGATCCTGTCGATCGTGATCACCGCGATCGGGATGACGTTCATGTCGATCGCCTACGCGGGCCTCATCGCCGCGATGCCCCGGGCGGGTGGCGATTACGTCTGGCAGACGCGCGTCCTCGACGGGATCCCGGGCGCCGTCGTCGGCGGGGCATTCGGCGCCATCGCGTTGTTCCTCGTCGGGACCGCGCTGGGTCTCGAGACGACCACCACGTACATCGCCATGGCGCTCGGCGTGGTCGCCGGAGCGGCGCTGGGGCTCTGGCGCGGCGGCATCGGGTTCGTGCTCTCCGCGACCGGCTGGTGGTTCATCCTCGCCCTGTGGGCGCCGATCTACGCCTTCATCTTCAACATCGAGTTCGTCCAGCCGCTCGCCGCCGTGCTCGGCTGGCAGGACGGCGTGACCTTCTTCTCGGGTCACGACGGTGGGTTCGCGGTCTCGATCTTCACGATCATCGTGACGTCCGGGCTCGTCGCCCTCGGCATGGCCGGCTACGCCCGGATCCAGAAGTGGTGTCTGTACATCGGCCTCATCGCGCTCGCCTTCATGTTCATCCTGATGGCCGTCTCGAGCGTGGACTCGTTCATCGCGGCCTATAACCGCGAGGGCCAGGCGCTCTTCAACGTCCCGAACGCATATCAGGCCACGATCGACCAGGGCAATGCCCAGGCCGTCGCCGGCGGCGACATCAACAACTTCAGCATCGGCGCCCCCACGTTTGCCCTCGTCCCCTTCATGCTGTTCTTCCTGCTGTACCCGCAGTGGGGATCGACGCTGTACGGCGAGGTCCGCGGCGCGGGTGACTTCCGGAAGGTCCTGACCGGGTTCCTCGGTGGCCTGTGGGCGACCGCGGGCCTGGCCGTCGTGTTCGTGCTGCTCGCAGCGAAGACGTTCGGTTGGACGTTCTTCAATGCCTCGAACGCCACGTACGTGAACTACGCCTATGGTTACGTGACCGATGCGCCGGCGGTTCCGATCTGGGGCTTCCCGGGGCTCCTGGCCTCGTACCTGATCGATTCCCACATCATCCAGGCCGTCATCGTCATCGCGTTCGGCGCGTGGTGGCTCGGCTGGACCGGGACGCTGTTCCTGTCGTCGACGCGGATGATCTTCGCGGCGGCGTTCGACCGGGTGCTCCCCGAATGGGCGGCGCGCGTTTCCGACCGCGGCGTGCCCTGGGGCGCGCTGGCGTTGATCATGATCCCGTCGGTCGTGCTCAGCTACCTGTATGCGTACCAGTCCGCCACGTTCTATCCGCTCACGCTCGACGCGACGCTCGTGATCGCGGTCACCTTCCTCGGCAGCTCGATCGCCGCGACGATCCTGCCGTTCTGGAAGCCCGAGATCTACAACGGCTCCCCGGCCGCCCGGTACAAGATCCTGGGTCTGCCCCTGATCTCCGTCGCCGGGCTGCTTTCGACGCTCTTCCTGGGTTGGGTGCTGTGGGCCTGGCTGTTCGATGCGAACAACCTCTACGGCATCGGTGTGACGAACGCCGACTCGATCAAATTCCTCGGCTTCCTCTACGGCGCGGCCGCGGTCCTGTACGTCGTCGCCAGGCTCTGGCGCAAGGCGCAGGGCGTCGACCTCGACGCGATCCACGCGGAGATCCCGGCGGAGTAATCCCCGGCTCGCTGCTGGTCCTTCGAAGGGCGCCCACCGGGCGCCCTTCGTGATTCTGGGCGCTCGCCCCGGCGCGGGCGCGGCGCGGGCACAGCGCGGGCCCGGCGCGGCGCGAAAGGGCGCGCGCGCGGGCGCAGGCACGGTGCGGGCACGGCGCGGATGGCGCGCGCGCGGGCGCAGGCACGGTGTCGGGCACGGCGCGGCGCGGACGCGGCGCGGGCGCGGGGCACGGCGCGGATGGGGCGCGCGACGCGCATGGGCTGCACGGCACTGCCGCCATCAGTAGCTCGCGGCCTGGGTCACCGCCGGGCGTCGGCGAAGGGCGCCTTGAAAGTCACTCTATCGATGGCGCCGATGACCGCGCATCCAAGTTGGTGCTCCGGCCCGAATAAGCCGCAGATAAGCCTCGTGCCAATGATGGTGGCGATATGTCGAGGCCCAAACGAGCCAGCCGTGCTGGATCCGAGGTGATCCGCGGCCGCCGCCGCGCGTCGGCAGTCGCAACGCGCCTGGGCATCGCTCTTCGGGATGCGCGCATGGCGACGGGCATGAGCCAGGAGGAAGCTGCTGCTCGAGCAGGGTTGTCACAGGCCCGGTTCAGCGAGCTCGAGCGCGGCCTCGGGGCGAGCGCGCCGCTCGAGACGTGGGCACTCGCCGCCGCCGCGGTGGGCGAGCAGCTCGTTGGGTTCCTGGAGCGGGCGCCGGGCGCGACGCCGCCGCGGGACATCGAGCACCTTCGGCGGCAGTCCGCGCTGATCGACGCGGCGCGTCCCGGCGGCTGGGCTGCACTGCCTGAGCTCGCGCTTGATCCGGGCGCGCCACGCTCGCGCTCGGTTGATGTCGCGCTCGTCCGATGGGATCGACGCGAAGCGATCCTCGTCGAGATCTGGAACTGGTTCGACGACGTCGGTGCGAGCCTTCGATCGCTCGACGCGAAGCGCGACACACTCGAGGCGCGGCTCTCGACGGACCACGACGGCGACTGGACAATCCGCTGCCTGTTCATCGTCCGGCGGACGCGACGGAACGAGGCGCTCGTCGGTGAGCTTCGGCCGCTGTTCGCCGCGCGCTTCACGGGCTCATCGGTCACCTGGCTCCGGACCCTCGCTGACGCGACGGCGGGCTCACGGACCGCGACGGCCTGCTCTGGTCGACCTCGAACCATCGACTGCAGGCGAGCCGGCTCGGGGGCCGACAATGAACCGACCGGCGTCGACCGGCATCTGGTGTCGAACGCGCTAGGAGGGACCCGCGAATCGGACCCGCGATCGACCGGTCGACGATCGACCGGGCCCGCAACGG
>DASSHR010000343.1:0-10596 GCA_035692745.1 Candidatus Limnocylindrales bacterium
CGAAGGCGCGGTACTCGGCCTCGCCCTTGAGCGCCAGGTACTTGGTGATCGCCGCGGTCAGCGACGTCTTGCCATGGTCGATGTGGCCGATCGTGCCGATGTTCACGTGCGGCTTGGTTCGCTCGAACTTCTTCTTGGCCATCGTGGACTCTCTCCTGTGCGCTCGGTCGGGACCGGTGCTCAGCTGACCTTGGACTTGGCGACGAGCTCCTGGGCGAGGTTGCCCGGGACCTCTGCGTAGTGCGAAAGCTCCATCGAGTAGCTGGCCCGGCCCTGGGTCATCGACCGCAGGTCCGTGGCGTACCCGAACATCTGGGCCAGCGGCACGTCCGCGCGGACGACGATCGTCGAGCCGCGGTTCTCGGTGCCCTCGAGCTGGCCGCGGCGGGCATTCAGGTCGCCGATCACGTCGCCCATGAACTGCTCGGGCATCGTGACCTCGACCCGCATGAGCGGCTCGAGGACGACCGGGCTGGCCTTCTCGACGGCATCCTTGATGCCCATCGAGGCCGCGATCTTGAACGCCATCTCGGACGAGTCGACCTCGTGGTACGACCCGTCGTGGACGGTGACCTTCACGTCGATCATCGGGTAGCCGGCGTAGATGCCCGTATTGAGCGCCTCGCTGATGCCCATGTTGATCGCGCGCATGTATTCGCGGGGGATGGTCCCGCCGACGATCTTGTCGACGAACTCGTAGCCCTTGCCGGGCTCGTTCGGCTCGGCCGTGAGGACGACGTGGCCGTACTGGCCCTTGCCGCCCGTCTGGCGCTTGAACAGGCCGTTGCCCTCCGCCGCGCGGCGGATCGTCTCGCGGTACGAGACCTGCGGCTTGCCGACGTTGGCCGCGACCTTGAACTCGCGGACCATGCGGTCGACGATCACGTCGAGGTGGAGCTCGCCCATGCCGGCGATGAGGGTTTCGCCGCTCTCCGGGTCCGTGTGGACGCGGAACGTCGGATCCTCCTCGGCCAGGCGCTGGAGGGCCACGCCCATCTTGTCCTGGTCCGCCTTGGTGCGGGGCTCGACCTTGACCTCGATGACCGGCTCGGGAAAGGTCATCGACTCGAGCAGGATCGGGTGCTCCGGGTCGCACAGGGTGTCGCCGGTGAAGGAGTCCTTCAGGCCGACGATCGCGCCGATGTCACCCGCGTAGACCTCGGTGATCTCCTCGCGGTGGTTGGCGTGCATCTCCAGGACGCGGCTGATCCGCTCCTTCTTGTCCTTCGTGCTGTTGAGCACGTACGACCCGGCCTTGAGGGTGCCGGAGTAGACGCGGAAGAACGCGAGGTGGCCGACGAACGGGTCGGTCGCGATCTTGAACACGAGGGCCGAGAACGGCTCCTTGTCGTCGACGGTCCGGACGAGCTGCTCGTCGGTGCCCGGGCGGACGCCGATGGTCGGCGGCACGTCGAGCGGCGACGGCAGGAACTCCACCACGGCGTCGAGCATCGGCTGGACGCCCTTGTTCTTGAGCGCCGAGCCGGTGAGCACCGGGACGAACTTGGACTGGAGCGTGCCGAGGCGGAGGCCGTGACGGATCTCCGCGGTGGTGAGCTCCTCGCCCTCGAGGTACTTGTTGGTCAGGTCGTCGTCGACCTCGGCGACCGCCTCGATCATGATGTGGCGGTGCTTCTCCGCTTCCGCGCGGAGCTCGTCGGGGATCTCCACGACGTCGATCTTCGACCCGAGGTCATCCCGGTACAGGATGGCCTTCATCTCGATGAGGTCGATCACGCCCTGGAAGCGATCCTCGACACCGATCGGCACCTGGATCGGCACGGGCCGCGCGCCGAGGCGGTCGACGATCATGTCGACGCAGCGCCAGAAGTCGGCGCCGGTGCGGTCCAGCTTGTTGATGAAGCAGATGCGCGGCACGGAGTAGCGGTCGGCCTGGCGCCAGACCGTCTCGGACTGCGGCTCGACGCCGGCGACACCATCGAACACGACCACGGCGCCATCGAGCACGCGCAGGCTGCGCTCGACCTCGACGGTGAAGTCCACGTGCCCGGGCGTATCGATGATGTTGATGCGGTGCTCGTTCCAGAAGCAGGTCGTGGCCGCGGCCGTGATGGTGATGCCGCGCTCCTGCTCCTGCGGCATCCAGTCCATCGTCGCCGCGCCCTCGTGGACCTCGCCGAGCTTGTAGATCTTCTTCGTGTAGAAGAGGATGCGCTCGGTCACGGTCGTCTTGCCCGCGTCGATATGGGCGATGATCCCGATGTTCCGCGTTCTTGCGAGCGGAACCGTGCGTGCCACAGTCGTTACCTTCTCCGGCCTACCACTTGAAATGGCTGAAGGCCTTGTTGGCCTCGGCCATCTTGTGCGTGTCTTCGCGCCGCTTCACCGCGGCACCGAGGCCGTTGGATGCATCGACGAACTCTGCAGCGAGCTTCTCGCTCATGCTCTTGCCATTGCGCTTGCGCGCGGCCTGGACCAGCCAGCGGACGCCGAGCGAGAGGCGGCGATCGCCGCGGATCTCGACCGGGACCTGGTAGGTGGCGCCACCGACGCGGCGCGGCTTGACCTCGATGATCGGGGTCGCGTTGCGCAGGGCGGTCTCCATGACTTCGATCCCCGGGCGGCGGGCGGACGCCTCGGCGCGCGCGAGCGCCTGGCGCAGGATGCGCTCGGCGAGGCGACGCTTGCCGTCGCTCATCAGCTTGGCGTGGAAGCGGGCCGTCGTCCGATTGACGGGCGCCTCGGTGTACTTCTCCTTGCGGGACATCCCGGCGCGACGCGGCATCTAGCGCTTCCCGCCCGGCGCAGCAGCGGCCTTCGCGCCGTACTTGCTGCGGCCCTGCTTGCGATCGCGCACGCCGGCGGCGTCGAGGGTGCCGCGGATGATGTGGTACTTGACCGACGGGAGGTCCTTCACCCGGCCACCGCGCACGAGCACGACCGAGTGCTCCTGCAGGTTGTGGCCGATGCCCGGGATGTACGCCGTGACTTCCATCTGGTTGGTCAGGCGCACGCGCGCGATCTTGCGCAGCGCGGAGTTCGGCTTCTTCGGGGTCATCGTGCGGACCTGGAGGCAGACGCCGCGCTTCTGCGGGGCGCCGGGAATCGGCACCTGACGCTGGCGAAGGCTGTTCCAGTTCTTGCGCATCGCGGGCGCCTTGATCTTCGCGATCTTGGCACGCCGGCCGTGGCGCACGAGCTGGTTGATCGTCGGCACGAAAACGCTACTCCCGTTGTCGATGGTCGGTCGGTCGCGGAGACGGTCTCCGCGGGACGATGATCCGGGCCGGGGTCGATGGACCCCGGAGAGAAATCCCGGGTCCCACCTCTCGGTGGGGGGCCTGGAAGCTGGCTCGGCGAGCAGCCGCAGCCGTGACCTTCCGCAGCCACGAAGGCGGAGTTTACCAATCCAGCGAATTTGATGTCAAACGTGCAACGAGCGCCGCCGAACGGGTCGGCGACGCTCGTCGTGGCTGCGCCGGCGAGGCCGGCGCGGACGGTCTACAGGTCGGGTTCCTGGTCCTCGCCGTCGGTCGCCTTGGCGTCCGACAGGAAGGGGTTGAACTCTGCGTCGTCGGCGTTGGCCGCCGGCTGGGTGACGAGCACGGCCTCCTCCTCGACGGGCCGGTCGTCGCCGCCCTGGAGGAACGGGTTGAATTCGATCCCCTCTTCCAGGGCCTCGCCGGCAAGGGCCTCGAGGGCCGCGCGCCGCTCGCGCTCCTTGCGAGCCGCGAGGTTCGCGGGCGCACCGGAGCCGGCCGGGATGAGCTTGCCGATGATGACGTTTTCCTTGAGCCCGATCAGGTGATCCTTGGCGCCGTTGATGGCGGCCTCGGTGAGCACCCGGGTCGTCTCCTGGAAGGACGCCGCGGCAAGGAAGCTCGAGGTGTTCAGCGACGCCTTCGTCACGCCGAGGAGCACGGTCTGCGCCGTCGCCGGCTCGCCGCCCTCCGCGAGGACGCGGTTGTTGACCTCCTCGAAGTCGAGCCGATCGATGAGCTCGGTCGGCAGCAGCTCGCTGTCGCCCGGCTGATCGATGCGGACCTTGCGGAGCATCTGCCGGACGATGATCTCGATGTGCTTGTCGTTGATCGTGACGCCCTGGCTCCGGTAGACCTTCTGGACTTCCTTCACCAGGTAGCGCTGGACCGCGTCCTTGCCTCGGGTCTCGAGGTATTCCTGCGGGTTGATCGGACCGTCCGTGATCGCGTCCCCGGCCCGCACGTCCTGGCTCTCGCTGACGAGCAGCCGGGCATTGTGCGGGATCGAGTACTCGCGCTCCACGATGTCCTCGGCTCGCAGGACGAGCCCCTCATCGGTCTTCGCGAGGAAGCCGGCTGCCGGTGCGACGGTGTCCGCACCGCCCTCGACGCGGGCGATGACCTGGCCGAGCGCGATCGCGTCCCCGGCAGCGGCCAGGAGCTCGGCGTTCTTCGCGAGGTTGAGCGGGTTGTCGTAGGACTCGCGGCTCGTCACCTTGACCTTCGTGCCGGTGTCGGCGCGGAGGATGGAGATGACGCCGTCGATGTGGCTGATTTCGGCCTTGCCCTTGGGGACGCGAGCCTCGAACAGCTCCTCGACACGCGGCAGGCCCGCGGTGATGTCGAGGCCGGCGACGCCACCGGTGTGGAACGTTCGCATCGTGAGCTGGGTGCCCGGCTCGCCGATCGACTGCGCGGCGATGATGCCCACCGCCTCGCCGACGCCCACCGCCTCGCCACTGGCAAGGTTGCGGCCGTAGCAGCGGCGGCAGACGCCGTAGCGCGCCTCGCACGTCAGCGGTGAGCGCACCAGGACCTCTTCGATCCCGGCATCCTCGAGCTTCTGTGCGACTTCCTCGGTGATCATGTCGTTGCGGTCCGCGATGAGCGCCGCACTCTTCGCCTTCGACGACGGGTCGCGCAGCGGCGCCGCCGAGTAGCGGCCGACGAGGCGCTTCCGGAACTCGTCGAGGACGGCCCGGCGGGTGACGTCATCCGTCGCCGGCCAGGTGGCGCCGGTCATGTCGGCCGTGTCGACCGCCGTGATCCAGCTCCCCTCCTCGGTGCCGCAGTCGTCTTCCTTGGTGATGACGTCCTGCGCCACGTCGACGAGGCGCCGGGTGAGGTAGCCCGAGTCCGCGGTGCGGAGGGCCGTGTCCGCGAGGCCCTTGCGGGCGCCGTGGGTGGAGATGAAGTACTCGAGGACCGTCATGCCCTCGCGGAAGTTGCTGCGCACGGGCACGTCGATGATCCGGCCCGACGGGTCGGCCATGAGGCCGCGCATCGCGCCGAGCTGGCCGATGTTGCCCTTGTTTCCGCGGGCGCCGGAGTCGGTCATCATCCGGAGCGAGTTGTCCTCGGGCAGCTGGGCCATCATGGCGGCCGAGATGGTGTCCGTGGTCCGCTTCCAGAGCTCGACGACCTGCTCGTAGCGCTCCTCATCCGTGATGAGGCCGCGCTGGTACTGCTTGTCGATGTCGGTGACCTGATCGTCCGCGGACTTGAGCGCCTTCACCTTCTGGTTCGGGGTCACGATGTCCCACAGGCCGATGGTCAGGCCGCCGCGCGTGGCGTACTCGAAGCCGACGCTCTTGATGCCGTCAACGAGGTTGGCGGTATCGCCCGGTCCCAAGAGCCGATAGCACTCGTCCACCAGGCGCTTGAGGTCCGTTCGTCGCATCTCGCGGTTGGTCAGCGCCGTGAAGCGCAGCCGATCCGGCACGATCTGGTTGAAGATGATCCGCCCGACGGTCGTGCGGAGCCGCTGCGGGGTCAGCGCGCCGGCGGCCTCGTCCCAGGCCATCACCTCGGCCTCGATCGGCTCGTGGAGGTTCAGGTTGCCGGGCATGGCGCCCGACGATCCCTCGCCGGCGGTCACGAGCGCGCTGGCGTCGGCAAGGCCACGGGCTGACAGCTCGTAGGCGTACTTGGCCTCGGTCTCGGAGCCGAAGACGCGCGAAGCGGGCTTGCCGCGCGTGGCCTCCTTCTCCATCGTCAGGTAGTAGCAGCCGAGGACCATGTCCTGGGTCGGTGCGACCACCGGCGTGCCGTCCGCCGGCGACAGCAGGTTCGCCGTCGACAACATCATCGTTCGGGCTTCGTCCTGGGCGGCCGTGGACAGCGGCACGTGGACCGCCATCTGGTCGCCGTCGAAGTCCGCGTTGAACGCGGTGCAGACGAGCGGGTGGATCTGGATGGCCGAACCCTCGACGAGGACCGGCATGAACGCCTGGATGCCCAGGCGGTGCAGGGTCGGGGCGCGATTCAGCAGGACCGGGTGGTCCTTGATGACGTCTTCCAGGACGTCCCAGACCTCGGGCCGGACGCGCTCGACGATGCGCTTGGCGCTCTTGATGTTGTGGGCGAAGCCCTTCTCGACGAGCTGGCGCATGACGAACGGCTTGAACAACTCGAGCGCCATCTTCTTCGGCAGGCCGCACTGGTGCAGCTTGAGCTCCGGACCGACGACGATGACGGAGCGGCCCGAATAGTCGACGCGCTTGCCCAGCAGGTTCTGGCGGAACCGGCCCTGCTTGCCCTTGAGCATGTCGCTCAGGGACTTGAGCCGATGGTTGCCGGTACCCGCGATCGCCCGGCCGCGCCGGCCGTTGTCGATCAGGGCGTCGCACGCCTCCTGGAGCATCCGCTTCTCGTTGCGGATGATGATCTCCGGCGCGCCGAGCTCCAGGAGCCGCTTCAGCCGGTTGTTCCGGTTGATGACGCGGCGATAGAGGTCGTTGAGGTCGGAGGTCGCAAAGCGGCCGCCATCGAGCTGGACCATCGGCCGGAGGTCCGGCGGGATGACCGGCAGCACAGACAGGATCATCCACTCGGGGCGGGTGCCCGAGCGGCGGAAGGCCTCGATCAGGCGCAGGCGCTTGATCGCCTTCTTGCGGCGCTGGCCGGAGCTGGTGCGAACCTCGACGTGGAGCGAGCGCGCCAGCGTCTCGAGGTCCATCCGGGTGATGATGTCCCGCACGGCCTCGGCGCCCATGCCGGACGTGAACAGCCGGCCCTTGCCGGACTGGTTGAACTTCTCGTCCAGCCCGCGCAGCTCGAGCTCGCCGACGGTGAGCATCGGCTTGATCGATTCGAGCTCGTCGCGCAGCTTGCGCAGCTCGTCCTTCAGGCCCTGGGCCTGCTCCTTGAGCTGGGCCTTCTCGGTCGCGATCGTCTCGTCCATGGCAGCCCGCAGGTCGGCGACCTTCTGGTCGACCGCCGTCGCCTCGTCGCGCTCGCGCTGCTGGATCTCCTCGTTCACGCGCTCGGTCTCGGCCTGGACGACCGATCGGAGCTTCGAGGTCGCGGCCTTGCCGCCCTTCTCGCCCGCGGCGACGATGACCTCGCCCGTGGGCTCGAAGACGATCGACTCCTCGGCCTCGCCCGTCTTGAGCTCGGCGAGCCGGGCCTCGACCGCCTGCGCCGCGGCCGCGATCTCCTCGGTGCGGGTGGCGCGCTGCGTCTCGAGCTCGGCCTTCGTCGCCTTGAGGGCGCCAGTGAGCTCGTCGCGATGGCGCTCGATGTCCGCCTTGAGCTCCGCCTCGAGCTCCGAGATGCGCTTGCCGGACTCACCGCCGCGGCCAGCCGCCTCTTCCTCGATGTTCGCCGCGAAGCGCTTGCGCACCTCCTCGTCGACGCCGGTGACGATGTACAGCGCGAAGTACAGGATCCGCTCGAGGTTGCGGGGGCTGATGTCGAGCAGGATGCCGAGGCGGCTCGGGGTGCCCTTGAAGTACCAGATGTGGCTCACCGGGCTCGCGAGCTGGATGTGGCCCATCCGCTCGCGACGGACCTTCGAGCGCGTGACCTCGACGCCGCACTTGTCGCAGATGATGCCCTTGTATCGGATGCGCTTGTACTTGCCGCAGTAGCACTCCCAGTCCTTCGTGGGACCGAAGATGCGCTCGTCGAAGAGACCGTCCTTCTCCGGCTTGAGCGTGCGGTAGTTGATGGTCTCGGGCTTGGTGACCTCGCCCTTCGACCATTCGCGGATCTGGTCCGGGCTCGCGAGCGAGATACGGATCGCGTTGAAATTATTGACTTCGAGCATCGTTCTCCTCAGCGCCGCCGTCTGGCTCGGTGGCGCGATTCGGACCTGTGGCGAGCGTCAGCGCGGCGGCCGTTCCGCGCTGGCGCGTGTGGCTGGTTCGGTGATTCGTGACTAGTCCTCGAACCCGGCGAGGTTGATCCCGCCGAGATCGGGAAGGAGGTAGCCGGAGGCGTCGTCCTCCGCGAGCGGGATCTCCTCGTCGTTGTGGTCGAGGATCTCGGCGTTGAGGCCGAGGCTCCGGAGCTCCTTGATGAGGACCTTGAAGGACTCGGGGACCCGCGGTGGCTGGATCTCCTCGCCCTTGACGATCGCCTCGTACGTCTGCACGCGACCGAGCACGTCGTCCGACTTCACCGTGAGCAGCTCCTGGAGGATGTTGGCGGCGCCGTAGGCCTCGAGTGCCCACACCTCCATCTCGCCGAACCGCTGGCCGCCGAACTGCGCCTTGCCGCCCAGCGGCTGCTGGGTGATGAGGCTGTACGGGCCGGTCGAGCGGGCGTGGATCTTGTCCTCCACCAGGTGGTGGAGCTTGAGCATGTAGATGTAGCCGACGGTGATCTTGCGATCGAATGCCTCGCCCGTGCGGCCGTCCCGCAGCTCGATCTTGCCGTCGTCCGGCAGGCCGGCGTCGACCAGCTCCTTGCGGATCTGGTCCTCGGTCGCGCCGTCGAAGACCGCGGTGGCCGCCGACTCGCCCTTGACGTGGAGCGCCCAGCCGAGGTGCGTCTCCAGGATCTGGCCGATGTTCATGCGGCTCGGGACGCCGAGCGGGTTGAGGATGATGTCGACCGCGGTGCCGTCCGGCAGGAACGGCATGTCCTCGGCGGGCAGGATCTTCGCGATCACGCCCTTGTTGCCGTGACGGCCCGCCATCTTGTCGCCGACCGAGATCTTCCGCTTCTGCGCGACCGACACCCGGACCAGCCGGTTGACGCCGGGCTGGAGGTCATCGTTCAGCTCGCGCCGGAACTCGCGGACCTCGACGACCTTGCCGCGCTCGCCGTGCGGCAGGCGGAGCGAAGAGTCCTTCACCTCGCGCGCCTTCTCGCCGAAGATCGCGCGGAGCAGGCGCTCCTCCGCCGTCAGCTCGGTCTCGCCCTTGGGCGTGATCTTGCCGACGAGGATGTCGCCGGGGCGGACCTCGGCGCCGATGTAGACGATGCCCTCCTCGTCGAGGTCCTTGAGGGACTCCTCGCCGACGTTCGGGATGTCGCGGGTGATCTCCTCGGGCCCGAGCTTCGTGTCTCGGGACTCGATCTCGTGCTTCTCGATGTGGATGCTCGTGAACAGGTCGTCGCGCACGAGGCGGTCGCTGATGACGATCGCGTCCTCGTAGTTGCCACCCTCCCAGCTCATGAACGCCACGAGGACGTTCCGGCCGAGGGCGAGCTCGCCCTGGCTCGTCGACGAGCTGTCGGCGATGGCCTCGCCGGCCTTGACCCGCTGGCCGAGGTCGACGATCGGACGCTGGTTGATGCACGTGCCCTGGTTGCTGCGCACGAACTTCTGGAGCCGGTACTCGTCCAGGTCGCCGCTGTCGGCGTCGATCCGGATGCGCTCCGCGGTCACCGAGATGACCACGCCATCGTGCTTGGCGACCACGACCTGGCCGGAGTCGCGCGCGGCGCGCTCCTCCATGCCCGTGCCGACGATCGGCGCCTCGGGCTCCAGGAGCGGCACCGCCTGGCGCTGCATGTTCGAGCCCATCAGGGCGCGGTTGGCGTCGTCGTGCTCGAGGAACGGGATGAGCGCAGTCGCCACGGAGACGACCTGCTTGGGGCTCACGTCCATGTACTCGATCTGGTCCGGGCGGGCCTCCGGGAACTGGTCACGGAAGCGGGACGGGATGCGCTCGGCGACGAAATGGCCCTGCTTGTCGAGCGTGGCGTTGGCCTGCGCGACGACGTGCTCCTCCTCCTCGTCGGCCGGGAGGTATTCGATCTGGTCGGTCACGATCGGCTTGATCGGGAACGCATTGAGCTTCTGCTTCTTGAGCTCCGCGGCGGCGCCGTCGGCCAGGAGGTCACCCTTCTTCGTCACGACCTCGCCGCCCTTGGCGATGAGGTCCGTGCCGGCCTCGAACGAGGCGAGGTTCGGGTCGTCCCAGCCGACCGTCCGCTTGACCTTGCGGTACGGCGTCTCGATGAAGCCGTAGCTGTTGATCCGGCCGTAGGTCGCGAGCGAGCCGATGAGGCCGATGTTCGGACCCTCCGGCGTCTCGATCGGGCAGATCCGGCCGTAGTGGCTGTGGTGGACGTCGCGGACGTCGAAGCCCGCGCGCTCGCGCGAGAGGCCGCCAGGGCCCAGCGCGCTGAGCCGCCGCTTCGAGGTCAGCTCCGCCAGCGGGTTGGTCTGGTCCATGAACTGCGACAGCTGGCTGCCGCCGAAGAACTCCTTCATCGCCGCCACGACGGGGCGGATGTTGATGAGCGCGTTCGGGGTCGCCTTGTCGATCTCCTGGATCGTCATCCGCTCCCGGACGACCCGCTCCATGCGCAGCAGGCCGATGCGGAAGGCGTTCTGGATCAGCTCGCCGTTGGCGCGGATGCGGCGGTTCCCGAGGTGGTCGATGTCGTCCTTCGGGTGAAGGCCGCGGTTGCACTC
>DASSHR010000344.1:0-10271 GCA_035692745.1 Candidatus Limnocylindrales bacterium
GATGATCGCCCTGACCGTGCCGTCCTGGAGCTGGACCACCTGGGCGATCTTCGCGACCGTCCCGACGGCATACAGCTGGTCGGGCTCGGTGATGTCCTCCTGCTCGGCCTGACGCTGCGTGACGAGCGCGATGCGCCCGCCTTCCGCGACCGCGGCGTTGAGGGCCGCGACGCTCTTCTCCCGGCCCACCTGGAGCGGGACGATCATCTCCGGAAAGATCACCGTCTCACGAAGCGCGACGAGCGGCAGCTCGGTGATGGTGATGGTGCGCTCGTCGTCCGATTTGGACGCTCGCTTCGGCATTCGGTGCTCCTGTTCTAGGACTTGGCGGCAGCGGCGGCCGCCGCCGGCTGGGATTCGGCGGTGGCGCCCGATGCGTCACCGTCCGTGGTTGCTTCGGTGTAGAGGCGCTCCAGGATCCGGGTGCCGAGTCGTTCCTCGAGCTCGAACAGGATCCGGACGCCGGCGAGGTTGACACCCAGGTTCTGGGTCAGGTGGCGGATCCACATGACTCGCCGGACGTCGTTCTCCGAGTAAAGCCGGATGTTGGTCGGCGTTCGCGCCGGGCAGATGAGGCCCTCCTCCTCGTAGATCCGCAGGGTTCGTGGATGCACGGAGACGATGCTCGCCGCCACGCTGATCACGTAGACGGGTCGCTCGGGGTCTCGATCTGGCCGGCGGAACGTCATGGGTTCGTGGTCGCCCTCAGGCCTTGTGCTCGGCCGGCTGGCCGCTGGTTCGGTCGGCATGGCCGTTGCTCACGGGCGTGATCTTGATCTGCCGCGGCTTGACCTGCTCGGCCTTCGGGATGGACAGCCGAAGCACGCCGTTCTCGAAGGACGCGGTGGCCTTGTCGGCCTCGAGGCCCGTCGGCAGCGTCACCGAGCGGCTGAACGCGCCGCGCCGGATCTCCTGGACGAGGTACGAGCCCTCGTCGCCGGACTTCTCCGTTGCGGTCTTGCCGGTGATGGTCACGGTGCCGTTCTCGATCGTGATGTCGACGTCCTCGGGCGCAACGCCCGGGAGCGCGGCCTCGATCGTCAGCTTGTCCGCGTCCGTCGCGACATCAAGCGGAAGCCCGGGGCCGTCAAAGCCGCCGGACAGCCAGCGGGATGGACGGAAGTCGTCATCGAAAAGGCGGTCCATCGCCTGTCGGAGGGTCATGATCTCCCCGAAGGGCGAAGGCCGGCGCACGATCGTCATCGTTCGTACACCTCCTGTGGTTCGCAACGCCCGGCACCTGTTGCCGGACACGAGGGAATCCTAGAAACCTATCAACGTTGTTGTCAAGACTCTGGTAGGTTGCGATTTCTGCATCGTTCCCGGTTCGCCGGCTCGACGCCACCCGCCTCCACACCGCTGAGAGGTTGGGCGGCCCGGCTGGGAGTGCTCGCGACATCCCCGATCGGCCACGATCCGTACGGCCCAAACCCCGTAGCTTGAGGTGGTCGCATGAGTGGCCCGGTCATCGTCAACAACCCGGACAGCGGCGGCAGCAACAACGGCCTGCTGCTCGGCATCGTCCTGACCATCATCGTCGTCATCGGCGCGATCTGGTTCTTCTCGAACCAGGGCAGCGGCGGCAACGGCGGCGGCGGCAATGGCGGTGGCAACAACCCCGTCCCGACGATCGCGCTGCCCGAAGGCACCTGATCCGGGTCGAGCCGCGCCGGCGCCTCGGGCGCCACCCCTTGACCTGACGCCGCGGGCCTCCGAATGTATCGCTCGCCGATGCACGAGGGGGCCCACGTGACCGTCCGAACCCGCGTCCTGAGCGTGGGCGCCGCCGCGCTGCTCGTCGTTGCCTGCAGCTCGACCGCGAGCCCTGCGCCGGGCTCCCCGGGCAGGAGTGCCGGGCCGGCCACCGCCGGCCCGATTCGGCTCGTCGTCGACACCGACATGGCGCCGGACGATGTGACCGCGATCACATCGCTGGCCCGCGACCCGCGCGTCGAGCTCCTCGCGATCACGGTCGTCGGCACCGGCGAGGCCCACTGCCCGGGTGGCATGTTCGTCGCTCGGAGCGTGCTCACCATGCTCGACGTCGCACCGATCCCGGTCGCGTGTGGCCGCGCGACGGCAATCGGGCCGGCCCAGCCCTTCCCCGACGAGTGGCGGGACGGCGCCGACGTCGCGAACGGCCTCCGTCTCGCGAAGCCCAACTTCCTCACGGATTCGAGGCCCGCGGAGCAGGTGCTGGTCGACCTTGCCGCGACCGAAGCCAGCGCGGGACGGACCCTCACGATCCTGACCCTCGGCACGCTCACCAACCTTGCCGACGCCGCGTCCCTCGATCCGGCCTTCCCTGGACGCGTCCGCGTCGTCTCGATGCTCGGCGCGATCGGTGTCGCCGGCAACGCTGCGCCGAACGGCGAACCCGCTCCGACGGCGGAGTGGAATGCCCACGCCGACCCGACGGCCGTCCGCGACGTCCTCGCGGCCGGGTTCGACCTCACGCTGGTGCCCCTCGATGCGACGCGCGACGCACCGCTCGGCAGGCCGCTCTACGACCAGCTGGCGTCCGACCACGCCGCCGGTCCCGCAGACCTGGTCTACGAGCTGTGGTCGCTCAATCCGTTCATGCTCGACGGGGGGTATGACCTGTGGGATCCCCTGGCATCGGCCGTCGTGCGCGATCCGTCGATCGTCTCGATGCGGGCAACGAAGGTCCGGGTGATCGAGGGCGACGGCCTCGACGGCGGCCGTCTCGTCGAAGACCCGGCCGGCGCCAGCGTGACGTACGCCATCTCGGCCGACCGCAGCCGGTTCGAGGCGCTGCTGCTCGGTGCGCTCCGGCTCGGCGCGCCGCGTGCGGATCCGTTCAACCCCGTGGGCACGATCAGCGTCGCCGCGGGTCCGGGCACGTGCGACGTCGTGGCCCCGAACCCCGTGCCGCGTGGCCTCGTGGAGCTCCAGCTGACCGCCGCGGGCACCGAGCCGACCCAGGCCCTCATCTTCGGCACGAACGGGATCGCCTGGGCGGACATCGAGGCGTTCGCTGCGAACCCGGACTTCGACCACGCTCCCGACGTGCAGCAGTTCGCCGCGGCGTTCGTGGACGCGCCGGGTTCCACCTCGGCATACGGGAACGTGACCGAAGGCCCGATCGGGATCGCCTGTGCGATCGGCGACTTCGACAGCGCGACGATCGAGCTGCGCGGGCCGTTCCAGGTGGCGCCCTGACCCGAGCCGTCAGGCGGTTGCGGGCTCCTCGTCGGCGTCGCCGATCAGCTGCTCGTGAAGCGCGACCTCGCAGTCGTTCCGACCGATCGCGATGACCTTGTCGCCCTCGCGCAGGATCGTGTCCGCGCGGAGCGGCGTCGCCACGCCGTCACGCACGACCGCGAACAGCGAGCAGCCCTCGGGGACCACGATGTCAGCGGGTGACTTGCCGACGGCAGGGGAGTCCGCCTGCAGCTGAGCCTCGATGATCTGGAGCTCGTTCTCGAGCGACGCGAGGTGGAGGAGCTCGTGGACCGGGATGTCCTGCTCGATCGAGCCGAGCGCCATCCGCGTCGGGCTGATGAGCTCGTCCACGCCGAGGTGGCGGAACAGGTCCTCGTTCTTCGGGTTGTTCACCCGGGCGATGGTGCGCGGCACGTCGAAGTGGTGCTTCGACATCTGGCAGATGACCAGGTTGTCCTCGTCGTCGCCGGTGACGGCGGCCACGATGTCCGCCCGGTTCGCGCCCGCCGTGCGCAGGAACTTGCCCTCGCAGCCGTCCTGGGCGACCACGATCGAGCCGAGCTCGTCGACGATCTGCGCCGCTCGAGCGCGGTCTTTCTCCATCAGGACGACCTCGTGGCCGCTCTCGATCAGCTCCTTGGTCAGGTAGTAGCCGACCTTCCCGCCACCGACCACCAGGACGAACATGGCTCAGGCCTCCGGGTGGACGTGGGGGACGGCAGCCATCACCGACGGCATGCCGGTGGCGCCGAAACCGAGGAAGCCGAGCACCGCATCGGCCTGCATCGTCGTCCGGCAGAGCGTCGCGATGCCGAGATCCGCGTACGCCGCGGCGCGGACCGGATCGTTGATCTTCGCAACCGCCTTGCCGACCTCGAGCTTCTCCATCGCGACCTGAGCGGCCATCACGTTGCGGTTGTCACCTTCGGTGAGGGCGAGGAACACGTCGGCCCGCTCGGCGCCGGCACGGCGCAGGACGTCCTCGTCGGTGCCGTCGCCGCGCAGTGCCTGGCCCTTGAACTCGGCGGGCAGGCGGTCGAAGGCGCGGGTGGACGTGTCGAGCACCAGCACCTCGTGGCCCGCGTTGTCGAACGCCTCCGCGAGCGCGGCGCCGACGCGGCCGCAGCCGACGATGACGTACTTCACCGTTGCTCCTTTCCAAGCCCGAACCCGGGCGCGGCGACCATCGGCAGGGGTTCTGCCGGAATCGGCTCGCGAACCACCCACACCTCGCAGGGCGCGTGCTTCAGCACGTAGGGAATGGTGCGCCCGATCGCGAAATCGCCACCGAACCGCTTTCGATACGGCAATCCCACGACGAGCAGGTCCGCCTGGCGCTCCGTCGCCTCGTCGACCAGGGCCGCCCCGACGTCGCGGGCCTGGAGCAGGACCGGCTCGAGGCGCGCCTTGCGGCCCTCGGCGGTGAGCTCGGCATGGTCGAGGATCTGCTGGGCCTCCTCGGAGCGCGCGGCGACGTCGGCGTCGAGCGGCATCGTCCAGCCGATCTCGACGACGTGGACGCCGACGAGCTCGCCGTGGCCGGCTCGGCCGAGGTCTGCCGCGAGGTGGACGATTCGATCGTCGCAGTCGCCCCCGTTGAGCGCGAGGATCGCGCGCTGGAAGGCGCTGGCGTGAGCTTCCGACACCTGGCTTTGGGCTGCCTCGCGGTGCGTGGGGATTCGTGCGTGGCGCGGAGCGTGCGCCGCGGCGGCCACGATACCACCGGCCGCCTGCGGCGCCCGATGGGCTCAGAGCCCCGCGCGCAGTCGCGACGCGAGCGAGGTCGGCAGGCCGGCAGCGCGCATCGCCGCCTGGACCGCGGCGATGTCGTACGCCGCCCGCCGCCACTCGATCGTGTCCGCATCGAGATCCAGGATCGCGAAGGCGGCGTCCGGGTCACCGTCCCGGGGCTGGCCCACGCTGCCGGGGTTGAGCAGCGCGCGCCGGCCGGCGAGCTCGAGCGTCCTGCCCGGGCGGCCCCGCACGAGCTCCACGCCCTTGCCGTCCTCGACCCACGCCGCCGGCACGTGCGTGTGGCCGTGCAGCCCGATGCGCGTCGTCAGCAGCCCGAGGTTGTCCCTCGCGACGCCGAGGGAGGTGACGTACTCCCACAGCGGCTCACGCGGGCTGCCGTGGACGAGATCGCAGTCGGATTCCGTGCGGCGCTCCGGCAGGGCCGAGAGCCAGTCGCGGGTGTCGTCGCTGATAGCGCCGCGGGTCCACTCCATGGCGCGCCGCGCTTCGGGGTTGAACCAGTCGATCTCGGAGCCGCCGACCGCGGCCGCGTCGTGGTTGCCGCGAACGCCGAGCGCACCACGCTCACGAAGCCGGGCCACCACGCCATCGGGATCCGGGCCGTAGCCCACGACGTCGCCGAGATGCCAGACCGCGTCGACCTCGCCCGCCGCCTCGAGGACGGCGTCGAGCGCCACGAGGTTCGAATGGATGTCCGACAAGAGGCAGATGCGCATGCCCGGCGAGCCTACCAACGGGTCCCGGCGGCTGCCCCGGATACGCGTCGGAGGCGACGTCCGAGCCTCCGTCCGATCCCTCCTCCGAGGCCTCGGACCCTCGAACGACCGCCTCCGACGACGTCGTTGTTCGCCCTGGGGGTGCGGTCTTGGAGCGATCCGTTCGGTTCATGGCCGGGTTTCCCCGCACCCCTGCCGGATCGCGCTCCCCGCCGGAATCCCCTGCGCGGATGGCGGATGGTGCCGCGATCCACGGCCCGGGTCAACCGGCTTATCCACCGTCTCGCGGTGGTGCGCGCGAAGTTGGTGGATAACGCCGCTTGCCCGACGGCCCTGTGCCGCCCGGAATGCCGAGCTAGCTTCGGGCGCCGGTCCGCACGGGCCGGCCGAGCGTGCGCCGGACGACGTCGACGACCTCGTCGACGTATCGATCCGCGTCGCCGTTCGCGGCCGCGGTCCGCACGCAGCCCTGGACGTGGTCCTCGAGCACGAGGACCGCCAGCGAATCGACCGCGGCGCGCAGGGCGCTCGTCTGCTGGAGGATGTCCACGCAGTACTCCTCGCGCTCGATCATCCGGGTGATGCCCCGGACCTGGCCCTCGATGCGGGCAAGCCGTCGGATCAGTTGCGACTTGTCCTTGGTGTAGCTGTGGCGGAAATGGTCTGCGTGGCCCTCGGTCATGCGCCGATGATACCCCCCGGGGGTATCTCGGGACAAGGCGGGTCACGCGGGCGATCAGCGAGCCGAACGGGTACACTCCGTTCCGGATGGATCCGCTGGACCACCTCGGGACGCGCCTCGACGGGCATCGCTGCTCCGTCTGCGACGCAGCCGTCCCCGTCGACCGGATCAAGCTCCTCGCCTGGCGCGAGGACCTGGCCTTCCTCCAGATCGACTGCGGCGACTGCCTCAGCAGCACGCTCGGGTTCGCGATGAGCTCGCAAGCCGACGACGAGGGCCGGCCGGCACCCGGCGCGCCGATCTCCAGCGATGATGTCCTCGACATGCACCAGCTGCTCGCGACCTGGCACGGGGACCTGACCGGGCTGTTGTCCGGCTCGGATCGCCGCCGGGTCGAGTCGAGTCGGTGACGGCCGGGATCGAGGAGGCGACAGGAACGCCTCGGCCGGAACCCGGGACGGCCGTCGAGGACGCTGCGCGCCACGGCTCGACCGTCGCGGGCACCCGCTTCGCCCACGCGAGCGAGGCCGAGATGGCCCGCATCCTCGATTTCTACGCGGTTCGCTGGGAGTACGAGCCGACCACCTTCCCGATCCTCTGGAACACCGATGGCGACGTCATCGAGAGCTTCGCACCGGACTTCTACCTGCCGGATCTCGAGCTGTTCCTCGAGATGACGACGCTCAAGCAGCGGCTCGTGCGGAAGAAGAATCGCAAGCTGCGCCGGCTGCGCGAGCTGTACCCGGACATCCGGATCAAGCTGTTCTACGCGCGCGATTTCCGGGCGATGATGCTCAAGTACGGCCGCTATGCGCTCTTCGAATCGCTCGCCGGCACCTCCGGCCAGGTCGTGCCGGATCGTGCCGCACGACCCGCGGCGATCGATGCGACCATCGGCACGACGGCTGATGCGGTGACCGTGCTGGATCCCGCGCCGGCCGAGGTCGCCACCATCGACAGCACCACGCCTGGCGCGACGCCCCGCTCGCGCTCGGCACGCCGCCGGCGCCGCCGCGCGACGGCCATCGAGATCGGGGCCGAGCAGGAGTCGGGTGCGTGAGGACGGTCGTGGACCAGCAGGCCGACATCGGTGAGGTGCTCCTGTCGGAGGACCAGATCCAGGCCAAGGTCGCCGAGCTCGGCGCCCGGATCTCGCTGGACCTCGCCGGGCAGAAGCTCACCCTCGTCAGCGTGCTGAAGGGCTCGCTGCCGTTCATGGCCGACCTGATGCGCGCGATCGATCTGCCGCTCCGCATCGACCTCATGGAGGTCTCCTCGTATGGCGGCGCGACGACCGAGTCGTCGGGGCTGGTCCGGATCCTCAAGGACCTCTCCTCGAGCATCGAGGGCGAGGACGTCCTGATCGTCGAGGACATCATCGACACCGGGCTGACCCTCAACTACCTGGTCCGCTACCTGCGCGGCAAGAACCCGAAGTCGCTCCGGATCTGCACGCTGCTCGACAAGCCGGCGCGACGGCTCGTGGACATCGAGGTCGACTACACCGGCTTCACGATCCCGGACCAGTTCGTCGTCGGCTACGGGCTCGACTACGGCGAGCTGTATCGCAACCTGAAGTTCGTCGGCGTCCTCCGCCCCGAGGTCTACAGCCAGGCGTGAGCGGGGCGGTTCGATCATGACGATGCATCGCCGGCCGGTCAGGCGCTCGCGACTCCTTGCCGCGATCGGTGGCCTCGTGGCGCTCGCCGGCTGCTTCCTGCCGTGGTGGACCCGGGTCGCGCCGGAGGGCCTGCCCGCGCTCAGCGGCACGGCCTTCGAGGGCATGGGCATTGTCGTCTTCGCGGTCGCCATCGCGACCCTCGCGCTCGTGACCCTGCCGTACGCGTCGGAGCGGCCCATCCGCGTCGATCGATGGCCCAGCTACGCCCTGCTCGCCGCGGCCGGTTGGCTGGCGCTGGGCTATCGGATCGTGGACCTTGCCTCGCTGCGGGCGTTCAGCTTCAACCAGCCCGCTGAGTTCGTCACCGCGATCCCGGGCCTGTGGCTCGTCGTGATCGGGCTGGCGATGCTCACCCGCGCGGCCTACGAGATGCTCCAGGAGCCGCAGCTCCGCTAGCTGCCTGCCGCGCTCAGGGCGCGGTCGGGCCGACCCACGCCGTCGGGATGTAGTTGTCGGGCGCGCCGCGGCTGCCCACGATCACGAGGCGATCCTGCCAGGCGACGATCGCTTCCGGCTCGCCCTGCCCGAGGGATGCCTGGAGCGGCGCCGCCTGCCAGGTCGTGCCGTCGACGGACAGCCACGACGTGCCGTCCCCGTACTGCACGCCGACGAAATTCCCGATGGCCACGAAGCCGCGGTCGGTGGCGATGACGTCGGTCATGCGGATCTTCTCGCCCGAGTGGAGGCGTGACGGCTCGCGCGGCGCCGTGGTCCACGACGCGCCATCCACGGACGACCACGCGAGGGCCTCGCGCTCGTCGCCATCCGATCCGACGGCCAGCCATCCGCCGCCCGGTGCCGGAGCGACCGCCGCGACGAGCCCGGCCGCGAGCGCGGGATCGTCGTGCCGGATCCAGTCGTCGCCGCCCGTTGCAGTCCAGGCGACGGAGCCGGTTGCCCGCTGTCCGGTGCCGAGCCGGCCGAGGGCGATGAGCGCGGAGCCGCCATCCGCCTCGGCGAGCGCGACCACCTCTCCGCCGGCGAAGCCATCGCGATCCGACACCGCTGTCCAGGTCGTCCCATCCGTCGATCGCCACAGGCGGGCCTGCCGATCGCCGAGCTCCGGCCCGGCCGAGCCCCCGGCGAGGAAGCCGGACCGGGTTGCGAGCAGGGTGGCCATGCGCTCGGGCTCGCCGGCCCGCGCGCCGGCGGCGAGCCGCTCCACCGTTGCCGGTTGCCACGTCCGCCCGTCGGGCGAGGTCCACGCGGCGGGTGCGTCGGCGACGCGGCCGACGGCGACGAACCCGCCACCCGGCGCGGTCGCCACGCCGACGGCGAACGACCCGGGCCGCGTATCCACGGTCGCGAGCGCCCAGTGCAGCGAATCGGTGGAGGTCCACGCGTCGGCGGTCCACGCGCCGGCGATGAACGTGTACCCGACGGCAACGAGGCGATCGCCGTCGACGGCCACGTCAGCGAGGATCGATTGACCCGGGAAGTGGCCGGGATGGCCGGCGGTTCCCGGCCCCGACGGGGCCGTCGGGATGGCGCTGGCAAACGCGTCGATCGGGCGTTCGACGTCCTCGACCTGCGCCCACGTCAACCCGAATGCCGGGTGTGGCGTGGGCGGCCCTGCGCCGAATGAGTCCGCGGGCCCGGTCGATCCGGACGGCCGGGCGATGGCGTCACAGCCGGCCGCGAGCAGCGCGAGCACGGCGAGGACCGTGAGCGCGGCGCGTCGCCCGATCAACCGGGCGTCACCGTGGGCGATGCCGTGACCGTGGGCAATGCCGGCGGCGTTGGCGCGGCACCGACGACCTGCAGCTCGACCGCGAACCAGCGGGTCGTGCCGGCGCCCGCGTCTTCGTACCGGAAGATGACGCGCCCGCTCGTCCACGGCCCGGACCGCGGCACGTACAGGCCCGCGATCGGCGTCGTGCCGCCGACCGGCTGCACCTGGCGCAGTGCGATCGGCGTCGCGATCGGGTTCGCGGCGCTCGGGCCGACGACCTCCCAGGCCTGGATCCGAGCCGGCCCGATCGGCATGTCCGGTCCGAACGCCGGGGCGCAGAAGCCGAGGCCGGCGAGCTCGTCCGCGACGACCGGGACCGACGGGATCCCGGGGTCGTCCAGGCCGGTTGCTCCGGCCAGCGGTTCGATCGCGCGCCAGACCCGCACGTCGCGATTCCGCCACGTCTCGAGCGACGCCACGCGCCACGCGCCCGTCCCGAGGCATGCCGCCAGCGCGAGGCCGGTCGCGCTGCGATCCGCGGTGGGCGCCGGCGTGACGACGATCTCCACTGCCACGTCC
>DASSHR010000345.1:0-1556 GCA_035692745.1 Candidatus Limnocylindrales bacterium
GGGCTCGACCTGACGCTGAAGGAGCCGATCGGCGTCGTCGGGCTGATCGTGCCCTGGAACTTCCCGCTCCTGATGGCCTCCTGGAAGCTCGGTCCGGCGCTCGCGGCCGGCAACACCTGCATCCTCAAGCCGGCCTCCTACTCCCCCATGACCGCGCTGCGGCTCGGCGAGCTGGCGCTCGAGGCCGGCTTCCCGCCCGGGGTCATCAACGTGGTCACGGGGCCCGGCGGCAGCGCCGGCGCAGCCATCGCGGCACATCCCGGCATCGGCAAGGTGGCGTTCACCGGCGAGACCACGACCGGCCAGGAGATCATGCGGCTCGCCTCGAACAACGTGAAGAAGATCAGCCTCGAGCTCGGCGGCAAGAGCCCGAACGTCGTCTACGCGGACGCGGACCTCGAGCGCTTCGCCGCCGAGAGCCCGTATTCGGTCTTCGACAACTGCGGCCAGGACTGCTGCGCCCGCTCGCGCATCCTCGTCGAACGGTCCGTGCAGGAGAAGGTCGTCGAGCTGTTCGCCGAGGCGACCCGCAAGGTCGTCGTCGGTGACCCGGCCGACGACAAGACCGAGGTCGGCACGCTCGTCAGCTTCAAGCAGCGCGATCGCGTCAAGGACTACATCGAGATCGGGCTGAACGAGGGCGCGAACCTCGTCGTGGGCGGCGAGGCGCCGGATGATCCGGCACTGGCCGGCGGGGCGTATCTCATGCCGGCGGTCTTCGATGGCGTGAGCAACGACATGCGGATCGCGAAGGAAGAGATCTTCGGACCCGTCGTGTCGATCATCCCGTTCGACACCGAGGCCGAGGCGATCAAGCTCGCGAACGCGACCCCGTACGGGCTCTCGGGCTCCATCTGGAGCCGCGACATCGGCAAGGCGCTGCGAACCGCGAAGGGCATCCAGGCGGGCGTGCTGTCGGTCAACTCGAACAGCTCCGTCCACACCGAGGCGCCGTTCGGCGGCTACAAGATGTCGGGCATCGGCCGGGAGCTGGGCATGTCGGCGATCGATCTGTACACCGAGACGAAGAACATCTTCATCGACCTTCGGTGACCGGCGGCGCGGATGACCGGGGTGGTCGCCCGCTTGAGAGCGCGATGTTCGAGACGACGCGGGTGAGCGGCGGCCGCCGCGCTCGACCGTCCCTGTTCGCGGTGGGCTTCGTCGCGGTGCTTGGCGCGGTCGTCGCGGTGGGCATCGGCGGACGGCTCTCGCCGGGTCCGTTCCCGCTGGGCCAGGACCTCCGCGGGGCGGCGACGCCGAGCCCCGAGCCATCGTCGTTCGCCCGGCCGGTCGTACCGGCGCCGCCGGGCCGCGGCATCCCGGCATTCCCGGCTGACACCGGACCGATCTACACGAGCGCTCCCGGCCCCATGGCGATCCAGGCGAAGCGCCATCCGCAGACGATCTTCGTTCATGGCGACGTCGATGCCGCCCGGATCACGTGGGTGTACGTCGGCGTGCTCGACGACGCCGGGCGCGTCGCCGGCTGGACCTCGGTGAGCGTGCCCGGCACGGCCGGCCCGAACAAGAACGGCGGCCCGACGATGCGCTTC